>NZ_JAKDLJ010000404.1 GCF_030452865.1 Pseudorhodobacter sp. | reverse complement strand
CGAAACAGGCCCGCTTGCCCCTGTGCCATCTCGGTTCCCGCCGGACCAATCCAGAAATGCAGTGTCCAGTCCGAGAAAAGGCCTGAAGATGATTGTGCCATGCTGGATGAAAACAACACGATAACCGGAATAACCGTTGTCATCATTCCAAGTCCAGTGGCAACGGCGAACAACGGCCAGCGCCACTTGCCAAGTGGGAACCGCTTGGTCCGCGCGCCTTTGCCTGTGACCGTCACAAAGGCTTTGCGGCCCGAAACCAACCGGTCGCTAAAGAACAATAGGGCGGCGGCGGCGACAATCAGTAGCAGCGCCAGCACATAGCCGCGCTCGATATTGCCGGTTTGCACCATGCCGTAGATGCGGGTTGAAAGAGTCTGCATCCGCACCGGTGCGCCGAGCAGGGCAGGGGCGGCGAAGTTGGAAACGGCGCCCGCGAATGTCAGCATGCCGCCTGAAACCAAGGCAGGCGTCACGACCGGAAGCACAATGCCGAACAAGATGCGCGACCGTTTGGCACCGGCCATTTCAGCGGCTTCGACCAGATCGGCACCAACCGAACTTAGCGATGCCGCAATCATCGTATAGGCCAGCGAATAGTAATGCGCGACCAATACAATCAACGTTGGAAGTAGCCCCCACGCCAGCCAGTCGGGGATGTCCACGCCATTCGCCACCAAATAGCCCGGTTGCCCGCCCAGCCGGTTGTTGCGAAACAGCGTGCCCCACGCCAAGGCAGCGGCAAAACTGGGGATCATAAAGGGCAGGGTGGACAGAACGCCCAGAAAGCGGCGGCCCGGAACATCGGTCAGCACCACAAGCCAAGCCAGGAACCCACCCAGCAGCAAACATCCGGCCCCGACACCCGCCCCCAAAAGCATGGTATTGATGATCGGCCGCCACAGCAGGTTGATCGACAACGGGCTTGCAACCACGGCTTGCCATGCAGTCAATCCGTCTGGCGTCAGCGAAATCTGTACGATCCGCAGCAAAGGCACGATGACAAGGATTGACGTGACGCAGACCATGATAAACGGCAAAAGGTTGCGTGATTGCAGCAGCCCGCCAAACATGCGCCGCCGGATGACAGTTTCGGTCATTCCAAAAACCCTCCAATATTAAGAGGCGCCCGGCTTTACCGGACGCCGTATAGGCATTTATTGGAGTGTGATAATCAGATCGAGGATCCGCGCGCGGGCCGCACCCGTGGCCGCAGGGTCCATCGTCCAAAGGTTCAACTTGTCCAGCGGAACCGCGTCAGGATGGTCAATAATCGTGCGCCGCGCGGCATAGTCACCCTGCACAAAGAACGGCTCAAACCCTGGTCCGCCTGACGTGGTGTCATCGCCCATCATATAGTCGATCACAAGTCGGGCGGCCGCTGGGTGGGGTGCATCCTTTGCAATCGCAAGAACTGCCGGAAACAAGATGCCCGCCGAAGGCACGGTGTCATTCGAGATTTGAAGTGCCCAGCCTTCCTTTTTGTTATCGCGCGCTGCCGAATAGGTCGTCCAGCCCACGGACGGGTTTGTGGCCTCAATGTCGCCGACAGCTGCACGCAGGGCGGTGCTGTCATTCACCATAACCAGATCATTGCCGAACAGGTTGCGGATGAACTGTTCGCCTGCACCGTTCAGGTCGCTGTCAACGGTGATCGGCGTGCCAAACTGTGCTTCATAGGCTGCGGCCATTTCATCGCTGCGCAAAGCGATTTCGGTCAAAAGATCCAATGCTTCGCCGCGCTGGCTTGGGTCTTCCATCAAAACCTTGCCGGTCCATTCAGGCGTTGTCAGTTGCCACAGGTTCTTGATGGGTGTGCCATCAGGATAAGCCGCCTCATTATACATCAGTGCGCGTGTGGAAAGGCGATGTGTCAGGACATCTTTTTGCAATTCCGGCGCTACATCCTTTGCCACGCGCGGCGGCACATATTTTGTGACCTTCCCTTCGGGCAACAAATCGCGCAGCACAATCGGCGCTTCTGACATGTAAAGCACATCGACCGCATAGATACCTGCGCGTTGTTCCGCATCCAGACGCGCGATTTGCTTGGTTGAGTTGAGGTCAACGCCGATCAAATCAATGCCTGGGTATTTCTCCTCAAACGTTGTTTCGATTTTTGCGATGCGGCTGGACAGCGAGAAGACTGTGACGCTGCCTTCCGTCTTTGCGACTTCATAAAGCTGCTCTGGCGTCATGGAATCAAGATCCTGCGCCATCACAGGTGCCGCCAGTATGAGTGCCGCACCAAGCAAGGCACCCGTCATAGAATATTTCATCTTTTCCTCCTCAGGGTTTTTCAAAGCCGTCAAACAGCTTTGACAGTTTCTCCAGCGCCCCGATTGCCGCCTCCTCGTGACGCGCCGCCATTGTCAGCAATATTGCGCTGATGATGACAAATGGCACCGTCGGGGTCTGAAATTCGCTGCCCGATCGCCCGCGGGGCGCGGCAAGCGTGATGTCCGGTTCGGGGGTCATGATAAGACCCGCCAAATCGGATACTAGAATGGATGTAGCCCCGATATCGCGGACATGCTGCATCATCGGCGTATAGGTCGAGGGTTGCTTGCGGAACGCCAGCGCAATCACCACATCATCCTTTGTCAGACCGACCAAGCGTTCTGCAACGTCGCGCCCGCGCCCCGTTAGCGAAACCGTGGTCAAACCAAAGCGGTCCAACCGCCGGGACAGGAAATGGGCGATGGACTGGGCATGTCCTTGCGCGAAAATGAAAACGTTGCGCGCGCCAAAAATTGCATCGGCAACTTGATCAATCGCGGATTGCGGAATCAGGTCATCAAGATTTTGGAGCGCCGTAATCTCGAATGCGACCAGATCGGACAGATAGTGCCCCTCTTCCGCCGAATTGACAGAGCGGCGCATCCGCAGGGCGGCATCTTGGGCGTTGAGCATGTCCTTTTGCAACACGCTGCGAAGTTCGGGAAAGCCTTTGTAGCCAAGCTTTTGTGCCAGTCGCGTGGGGGCTGCGCCATGCACCTCAATCCGCTCCGCCAGTTGCGGGCCAGACAGGAAGACCAGTTCTTCGCGGCGATCGAGAAGGGCGGAAACCATCTTTTGATCGGTTTCGGTTAGCCTGTCGGCGGATTGCGATAAACGGACAAGGAAGTCGGATGTCATAGAATGATTCCTTTCTTGTAAAGATAAGAAAGGAATTTTTCTATTCAAT
>NZ_JAKDLJ010000403.1 GCF_030452865.1 Pseudorhodobacter sp. | reverse complement strand
AACGGCGAGATCAACACGCTGAAAGGCAACGTGAACTGGATGCGGAGCCATGAGATTCGCATGGCCTCGAACAGTTTTGGCGAGATGGCAGAGGATATCAAGCCGATCATCCCGGCGGGCACTTCGGATTCCGGTGCGCTGGATGCGGTGTTTGAAATGATGGTGCGGTCAGGGCGGAATGCGCCGTTCACCAAGACGATGCTGGTGCCGGAGGCCTGGAGCAAGACCACGACCGACATGCCGAAGGAATGGGCTGATATGTATGCCTATTGCAATGCCGTGATGGAGCCGTGGGACGGGCCTGCGGCGCTGGCGATGACCGATGGGCGCTGGGTGTGCGGCGGCCTGGACCGCAACGGGTTGCGCCCGATGCGCTATGTCGTCACCGGGGACGGGTTGCTGATTGCCGGGTCAGAGGCGGGGATGGTGCCGGTGGATGAGGCAACCATTCGCGAAAAGGGCGCACTTGGGCCGGGGCAGATGATCGCGGTCGATATGGTGGAGGGAAAACTTTACCATGACGGGGTTTTGAAGGACAAACTGGCCGCGGCGCAACCCTTTGGCGACTGGATCGAAAAGGTTGTTGAGCTGAATGAGTTTCTGGTCAACCTGCCGGAAGTTGCGGGTTTCAGCGGGTCACAATTGCGCAAACGGCAGATTGCTGCGGGCTATTCGGTGGAGGAATTGGAGCAGGTTCTGGCGCCGATGGCCGAAGACGGCAAGGAAATGATCGCCTCGATGGGCGACGATACGCCTGCCGCCGTGCTGTCGAGTGTCTACCGCCCGCTGTCGCATTTCTTTCGGCAAAACTTTAGCCAAGTCACCAATCCGCCGATTGACAGCCTGCGCGAAAGCCGGGTGATGAGCCTGAAGACACGCTTCGGCAACCTGAAAAACGTGCTGGATGAGGACAGCAGCCAGACCGAGATTCTTCTTCTGGAAAGCCCGTTCATCGCCAATGCCGAATTTGACGCGATGATGGAGCATTTCGGGCCGACAGTTTCCGTGATTGATTGCACCTTCCCGATTGGGCCGGACGCGCTGCGCCACGGATTGGAACGGATCCGGGCAGAGGCGGAAGACGCGGTGCGTTCGGGTGCCGGGCATCTGGTGCTGACGGATGAACATCAGGGGCCGGAGCGGATCGGGATGCCGATGATTCTGGCGACTTCTGCGGTGCATTCGTGGCTGACGCGCAAAGGGCTGCGGACGTTCTGCTCGGTCAACCTGCGGTCGGCGGAATGTATTGATCCGCATTATTTCGCGGTGCTGATCGGGTGCGGTGCGACCACGGTGAACGCCTATCTGGCGCAAGACAGCATTGCCGACCGCATTGATCGCGGCTTGATTGACGGTGGTTTGACCGAAGCGATGCGGCGCTACCGCGATGCGATTGACGCGGGCCTGCTGAAAATAATGTCGAAGATGGGGATTTCGGTTTTGTCCTCCTATCGCGGCGGATTGAATTTTGAAGCGGTGGGATTGAGCCGCGCGATGGTGGCGGAATATTTCCCCGGTATGCAAAGCCGGATTTCCGGGATTGGCGTTTCGGGCATTCAGCGGAAACTGGAGGAGGTCCACGCGCGGGGGTGGCGCGGCGGGTCGGATATTCTGCCGATTGGCGGGATTTACAAGGCGCGGCGGTCGGGTGAAAAGCACGCTTGGGAAGCGCAGACCATGCATATGCTGCAATCGGCCTGCGACCGCGCCAGCTTTGACATCTGGAAGCAGTATTCAGCGGCAATGCGGGCCAATCCGCCGATCCATCTGCGCGATTTGCTGGATATCAAAAGCCTTGGCAAACCGGTGCCGATTGAGGAAGTGGAATCGATCACCTCAATCCGCAAGCGCTTTGTGACGCCGGGGATGAGCCTTGGGGCGCTGTCGCCTGAGGCGCACAAGACGCTGAGCGTGGCGATGAACCGGATCGGTGCGAAGTCGGATTCGGGCGAGGGCGGCGAAGACCCGGCGCATTTCCAGCCAGAGGCGAATGGCGACAACCCGTCTGCCAAGATCAAGCAGGTGGCATCGGGGCGCTTTGGCGTCACGGCGGAATATCTGAACGCTTGCGAGGAATTGGAGATCAAGGTTGCGCAAGGCGCAAAACCGGGTGAGGGCGGGCAGTTGCCGGGGATGAAGGTGACCGCTTTGATCGCGCGGCTCAGGCTTTCGACGCCGGGGGTGACATTGATTTCGCCGCCGCCGCACCACGATATCTATTCCATCGAGGATTTGGCGCAGCTGATCTATGACCTGAAACAGATCAACCCGCGCGCCAAGGTGACGGTGAAGCTGGTATCGTCCAGCGGTGTCGGCACGATTGCGGCGGGGGTCGCCAAGGCGAAAGCCGATGTGATTCTGATTTCCGGGCATAACGGTGGCACCGGCGCGTCGCCTGCGACAAGCATCAAATACGCGGGTCTGCCGTGGGAAATGGGTCTGACCGAGGCGCATCAGGTTTTGTCGATGAACAACCTGCGCGAACGGGTAACGCTGCGCACCGATGGCGGGCTTCGCACTGGTCGCGATATTGTGATGGCCGCGATGATGGGGGCAGAGGAATATGGGATTGGCACCGCAGCGCTGATCGCGATGGGCTGCATCATGGTGCGGCAGTGCCAAAGCAACACCTGCCCGGTCGGGGTCTGCACGCAAAGCGATGAGTTGCGCAAGAAATTCACCGGAACGGCAGATAAGGTGGTGAACCTGATCACCTTCTACGCGCAGGAAGTGCGGGAGATTTTGGCCGCCATCGGCGCGCGGTCTTTGGATGAGATCATCGGGCGGGCGGATTTGCTTTCCCAAGTCAGTCGGGGTTCGGCGCATCTGGATGACCTCGATCTGAACCCGCTGCTCATCACCGTCGATGGTGCGCATCGGATCACCTATGATCGCACCAGACCGCGCAACGCGGTGCCCGATACGCTGGACGCGGAGATCGTCAAGGACGGCGCGCGGTTCTTTGAGGATGGCGAAAAGATGCAGTTGTCCTATGCCGTGCGCAACACCCATCGCACCATCGGCACGCGGGCTTCCAGCCATATCGTCAAGCGGTTCGGGATGCGCAATTCCTTGCAGGAGGACCATTTGACGGTGAAGCTGTCGGGATCATGCGGGCAGTCCTTGGGCGCTTTTGCGGTGCGGGGTTTGAAGCTGGAGGTGTCGGGTGACGCCAATGACTATGTCG
>NZ_JAKDLJ010000052.1 GCF_030452865.1 Pseudorhodobacter sp. | reverse complement strand
GGGCCGATTGGATGAACGCCTGAAGCTCAGCAAGCGTGGGGGTGTAAGCGTGGCGCATGACATGTAGTTTATGCGCATAACTCATGAACTGGCAAAGCATATTCATTTGAAAACCGTAGCGTTTGGCAGTATCCCTTGAAGGATTCTGAATGGATGGAGCCAGTGTGATGGACAAGCCGAAGCTGAAAGCCAAAGATGCCCCCGATCTGGGGCGATTCGATTGGGAAGACCCGTTCCGGCTGGACGATCAGCTTTCCGAAGAGGAGCGCATGCTACGCGATGGCGCGCGCGCTTATGCGCAAGAAAAGCTGCAACCGCGGATTATTGCCGCTTATCGCGACGAATCCACCGATCCGGCGATTTTCCGTGAGATGGGTGAGATGGGGCTTTTGGGCGTCACCGTGCCGGAAGAATACGGCGGCATTGGCGCGTCTTATGTGGCTTACGGCTTGATTGCGCGCGAAGTGGAGCGGGTGGATTCGGGCTATCGCTCGATGATGTCGGTGCAATCCTCGTTGGTGATGTATCCGATCTACGCTTACGGCTCTGAAGCGCAGCGCAAAAAATACCTGCCCAAACTGGCGAGCGGTGAATTTATCGGCTGTTTTGGCTTGACCGAACCTGATGCAGGCTCCGATCCCGCCGGGATGAAGACTGTCGCCAAGAAAACGGCCAATGGCTACGTTTTGAACGGTGCCAAAATGTGGATTTCCAACGCGCCGATTGCGGACGTTTTTGTGGTCTGGGCGAAGTCAGACGCGCACGGCGGCAAGATCCGCGGCTTTGTTCTGGACAAGGGGACGAAGGGGCTTTCCGCGCCGAAAATCGGCGGCAAGCTGTCGCTGCGCGCCTCCATCACCGGTGAGATTGTGATGAAGGATGTGGAGGTCGGCGAGGATGCTTTGCTGCCCTTCGTCGAAGGGTTGAAAGGACCGTTTGGCTGCCTCAACCGTGCGCGCTACGGCATTTCCTGGGGTGTTCTGGGTTCGGCGGAGTTTTGTATGCACGCCGCGCGCCAATACGGGCTGGACCGCAAGCAGTTCAACAAGCCAATCGCGCAGACGCAGATTTTCCAGTTGAAACTGGCGAATATGATGACCGACATTTCACTTGGCCTTCAGGCGTCATTGCGCGTTGGTCGCCTACTGGACGAAGCGAATGCGGCACCCGAAATGATCTCCATCGTCAAGCGCAACAACTGCGGCAAGGCATTGGACATTGCACGGATGTCGCGCGACATGCACGGCGGCAACGGTATTCAGGAAGATTACCAGATCATGCGCCATATGGTGAACCTTGAAACGGTCAACACCTATGAAGGCACCCATGACGTGCATGCGCTGATTTTAGGTCGTGCGATCACCGGGTTACAGACGTTTTTCTAACGCTATCCCCCGCTGGGCACAGGTTCGGCGGGGGAGTTTTCCTATTTTGAATCAATCATCTACCAGCCCTCAAATACCAGCCTTCAAAAAATAGTTACCGGCAATTTTGCTGAACGGATCAGCATCGCCAACAGGATCTCCGCTGAGATAGTTGCCCTTCAATGCAGGCAGCTATTTCAGGATCGGTTTGATCGCCGGAACGGTCACTGGTGCCTTGGTGATCTCCAGCGTCACGTTGACAATGCCGTAACCTTGACCAAACGCTGCCCCTAAATTGTTGGGATCAACGATCTGCACAGACTTCGCGTCGTTGATGTCGCGGAACGTGACGGTCATCTTCTGCTTCCAGATGTGCTTGTCGCGCCAATTTGAAAGACCGAAAGCCGCGCCACGAACCCCAAGCACCAAACTCGCGTGGCGTGTCAGGATGGCGGTCGTCGCTGGCTGCGTATCAAATTGCCGAAGACAAGTCCCCACTCACGCAGTCCCATCTCACTCCGTCAGATACCGCCCATGCGCCCAGCCGACCAGATCATTGCCCAAAGCCACCTTCCGCCACGCGCCCTGCGCGTCCAGCAGTCGCACCCGATCACCGGGATAAATCCGCCGCAGGATCGAATAGCCAGACCCCGGCCCGGTGCGCAGGTTCAGATAGCCGTCCGAGGTTTGCACGACCTTCAAAATCTGGCCAAAAATCAACCCGGGCGCGAGGTATTTGCCAGAGGTCCAGCCGGTCCGCCCATCCTGATGCTGCACCCGCCGCCATGTGCCTTTGCTTTCCAACACCTCCACCCGGTCGCCGGGGGACATGCGTTGCAGGATGTCAAACTGCACCCCCGGCCCGCTGCGCAGGTTGAGAAATCCGTCATGGGTTTGCTTGACATAAAGCGTCTGGGCAGCGGCCCCCAAGGTGAACAGGATCGAGAACAGAGCGGCGAGAAGGAGTTTCATGGCGGGCCTCGTCCGAATGGGTCGCTGAATGGGTTCACACCAGAACAGCAGGAAACCGTGCAGAAAACAAGCGCCGTGATAAAAGGAAAAAGTGCCACCGCCGCGCGCGCCTCAGGGCGTGCGGCCCGGCCCAACCTTGAGGTGTGGTCGCGTCAGCGGCAGCCCCGAATGGCGGGAGAAGCCCGTCAGAGCTTGTCCAACCGCTTGCGAATTGCTCGATTGTCGCCCCGCGTCAACACCCAGCGCCCCAGGCGGCGTGCGAGTTCCGGGTGCCCCTTTTCCACCGCACGTTTGAACAGCTCGTTCTGATAGCGGGCAAAACCCTTGCGGGCGCGCAGCTTGTCATAAAACTCCGCTTCGGTCAGGGTTCCGTTCAACGCGCCCAGCACAATCGGCGACAGGATCCCCATCTGTTGCAGGCTCGATCCCAACCGATGCCCCAAAAGAGACGCGCGCAGCTTCACGACGTTCTTGCCGGTGAAACGGTTGACATGGCCCGCGTCCAGCGGCTCATACGGGTCATAGATCAGCGTGACGCGCCCTGCCTTCGCCGACACTTTTGCAGCATCACCGTATTTACCGCTGAAATCGCGGTTCCAAGCGGTGACATAGCGGGTTTCAAACGGCACCAATGCCTTGTCCAATGTCGATTGTGGAGAGATCGCCAGCACATCCGCCCCCGGGCAGGCGCTTGAAAACGCGCAAGCACCATAGCCGCCCATCGACGCGCCGTAAAACACCACCCGTTTGAACCGCTTGAAAAACCCCTGCTTTTTCAGGGCATCGAACTGCGCATAGACCCATGGATCGCGGAACCATGTCCAGCCTGCGGCGGTGACGCCCAACATGGACCAGCCTTGTTTCTCGATGAAGGCAAAGCCCCAGGGGCGTTTGTCGTCGCGCTTTTCCATCGCGATATCAAGGTTGTCGAAAGTGACGACCAAGGTGTCGGAGCGTTCGATGAACAGCATCGCATGCTCGCCGCCCTCCCGGTAAAACCCATTCGCACCTGCAAGCCGGGTTGCGATCTCGGCCCAATCCTCCTGCGTATTCGTCTCTTCTCGTGTGGGTTCTTCGACTGTGGTGCGCGGTTCAGGCGCGGTCTTGCTCCCATCCACCCTCAATGCAATGCGATGGACCGGCGCGCCGTCCTCCTCGCGTTGGTCCAGCAAGGTCGTTTCACCGAAAGGTTTAAGGAACGGATAGCCGCCAGAGCCTTTGCGGATATCCACCAGCATCCCGCCCCCCGGCATCAGGCAGGCCGCCAGCACCGGGGCGAGAAATTTCACCCGATGGATATCGCCAAACCCAACAAGATTGGAGAGAAGCTGCGAAGGTGCCAGATCCTGCGCTCGCGTGATGACCCTGATATGAGGCGATGAAATACCTGCCTGTTCCAGCGCCGCGACATAGGGGGCGACCCATTCGACAGCCTCCCGTGGAAACGCGCCTTTTTCATCTACGGAAATCAGGTCAATCGCTGCCCCCCAACGCCGATGCACTGCGATCGCCAGATGCGGCGCGCTGCCCGACACCTCACTGAACCGGGTGACGGACGGCAGTTGCAGCGCCTCCAGCAGCCCCTCCGCCGCAGCCAGTGTGAATCCGGCCGCATCGGTTCCGGGAACGTCCCCGATCATCATCGCACCCGTCCCCTCACTCATCTGCCGCGTCAGCCGCATCCGCCTCTGCCGGGCCATGCCGCTGCAGCGGGGCCAGGGTCGGGTCGATCCGGTGTTTGCGCAACAACCGTCCGATCAGGCTGCGCGGGCGCGGAATACCTGTCGGCTCCGCCCCCAGGATTCGGGCGCGCATACGGCGCCCGTAGAAATGGATCGACAGCGTATCATCGGTGATGAAAACCGACGCATCCCAGGCAGGGCGAAGCATCAGGTTGCGGTTCTTGTAGGGCACCGGATAAAGGGCAACCTGCGGCAAGGCATGGCGCACCTCGCCGGTCGCCTTCAGAAAATGCGTGATCGCATGCGGCCCCCACACCCCCCAGGGCATTTCAGAGGCGTGGATCGGTTTGCCGGCCGCTTTTGCCGCCTCACAATCGGCGCGGTATTTTTCGTCATACCACAGCGGAATGGCGAACTCGTCACTGGTGAAATCCAAAAGCGCCGCCAGCGTGTCGCTGTCTTTCGGCAGGCCCAACACGCCACCATTCAACCCATGCGCCGATTCCCAGGCATAGAAATGCCCGTTCGGCGTGGTGAAGGGTTTGACGCAATAGGCATCGGTATCGGCCCAGATGATCCGGTCGCCCTTGGCCAGCATGTGATAGCGGAAAAGGTCGGAATGCAGCGCTGGACTGCCCGTGCGTTCGTGGCGCAGAAACCCTTGCAGCGGCAGTACCTCCGCCGCATCCGCCAGTTCCACCCCTTCAGGCGGGTTGGTCACGCCTTCATAGGTGTAGAGTTTGACATGCTGCCCCGCATCGACAAAGGATTTGAGGCACAACTGCTCCAGATAGCTGAGGGTGCCACCGATCCAAAGCGCGCCGATCTGATATTCCGTCGCCATGGCTCTCCTTTGGACATTTGTTGCAACTGCCGCGCAATGTGACGAATTCCTGCGGTTTTGCCAATCACTATCGAAATTCTCCTGCCGCGGCGCTTGGTTGATGTGACATGACTATGCTAAACCGCGCCTTGGCAGGAACGTGTCAATTGCGGTAGATATGAAGCAACGGATGGGCAACATCGGTATGGCAGGCAATCGGACGAACAAACCGCGTTTCCCTGCGCCTGATGTAATCTGGCGCAGCCTTGGCGCGCGCGAAGTCGGGATTGCCGGTGTCAGCCGGGTGTTGGACGTGGTGTCACTTGCCAGCGCCGATATCGCAGCACCCCGCGTCATCGCATTTTTCGGGAATGGCACCAGCCCGGACATCTTTGCACCCGATGGGCGCGACGGCAGCGCCCTGCCGCTGGATCTGCGCGATGTTTCTGGCGGCACATTGGCGATGCTCGATCCGCGCGGCGAAGGCCCGCTGAAACTGGCGCTGACCTCGGGCGATGACCTGACCCTGACACCTGTGCCGGATGAAACCGCGTTCCTGTCTGGCCTGAACACGATCCTTGCCTTTCGTTGGGAGGAAACCATCGCCCAAACGGCGGAGATGCTGCTGTTTCATGCCCGCAGCCACGGCATGCAAGGCGCTGTCATCATCAACCGTTTGCCGCTCGACGCAGCATGGGTGCAGGCGTTGACAAATGAACTGGCGGTGTCAGAGGCAGGCTCCGCCTTGCGCGTTGTGCTGCTGGATTCCCCGCTACCCTTGGGTAAACCGGATCTAGGGCCGGAAAATCACCCGTATCTCGCCCCCGACGCCCCCGGCAAGGACCGGATGGAGGTGCCGGAAAATGACACCTGGCGTTCGCCACTGAATGAGGCACTGATCTTCGAGATTGCCAAGTGGCGGTTTCTGGCCTCGGCCCGCGCGGTACTGGCACTTGATATTTCAGACTTTCTGCTGCCGGTGCCGGACGGCGCACCAAACGCTTTTGATCGCTGCTGCAACGCCCAAAACGGTGTCATCCTGCTCTCTGGCAGTCGGGTTTACCCGTGGCGCGTGCGACCGAAGCGGGAGGCACGTTTCGGCGACCATATCTGCGTACCGTTTGACAAGGGCAACCCAACGCAGCGCTGGGGCGTGGCCCCGCAAAAGGCTGGTCTGGTGAACACCTGGCGCGCGACCCGCATTTCCTATGCCAATCCCGATGCGCAGGCCGCCTTGCCGTTTTGCCGCGCGATGGCGATCCGGGTGCCGGGGCGCAACACCTCGGAACTGGCACCGAAAACCTCGCTGGTGGAAAACGATACGCTTTTGGCGCTGGCGGAGCAGGTGTTCGACCATTCCCCGGTGCGCGCGCCGGTCTCCAAGCTGAAAGCCGCACCGAAAGCCGCGATAAAGGCCGGGCGCACGGCGATTGTCACCACGATGAAAAACGAAGGCCCGTTCATTCTGGAATGGCTGGCCTATCATCGCGCCATCGGGGTCGATGACTTTCTGATCTACACCAATGATTGTACCGATGGCACCGACACCATGCTGGATATGTTGCAGGATAAAGGCATCGTGCAGCACCGTGCCAATCCCTATGTTCCCGGAGGCGATCTGAAACCGCAACACGCGGCCTTGCAGGCAGCGGAGACGGAGCCGGTGATGCAGGACTGCGGCTGGGGCATCTGCATGGATGTGGATGAGTTCATCAACATCAAGATCGGCGATGGTACGCTCAACGCGCTTTACAAGGCGATGGGCGATGCCAACATGATCTCCTTGACGTGGCGGCTGTTCGGCAATTCGGATGTGCATGAATACAAAGACGAATTCCTGCTGTCGCAGTTCACCGACTGCGCGCCAGAAGTGATCCGCAAGCCGCATCAGGCCTGGGGGTTCAAGACCCTGTACCGCAATGTCGACATCTACAAGAAACTCGGTGTGCATCGCCCCAAAGGGCTGGTTCCCGACCTTTGGGACCAAGTGAAATGGCTGAACGGATCAGGCCGGCCGCTGCCCCGCACCATGTTCCGCAACGGCTGGCGTTCCACGCTTGACACCTACGGCTATGACTGGGTGCAGTTGAATCATTACGCCACCCGATCCGCCGAGAGTTTTCTGGTCAAGCGTGACCGGGGCCGGGTCAACCATGTCGACCGCGATCAGGGGCTGAACTACTGGTTCCGTATGAACCACAACCTCGACAATGACCGCTCCATCCAGCGGACGATCCCGGCCTTGCGGGCGGAGTATGATCGCTTGTTGGCCGATCCGGATATTCGTACCGCACATGCGTATTCGGTGCGCTGCCACCGAGAGAAGATCGCGGAACTGATGGCCACAGAGAATTACCGGAAGTTCTATACCGAACTGAGCGGCCCTCGCATGGAACGCCTGTGCCGGATGCAACAGCATTTCGGATCGGCGGTGTTTGCGGCTGGTCCTGCCGCGATCCCCGACGACCTGCATCTGCGCGACCTGCCTCCGGATTTCTTTTTCACGGTGGACCATAGCGGCGAAGCGGAGCATTGAGCATACAAACCTTTTCACGGCGGCACGCTGGTATTCAGCGAACCCAGCTTTGTTTGGCCGCACGATGAGGCGTTGGGTTCAGGTCGCTATTTACAGCATCGGTGGCCATGGTTTACCATGAGGGCAAGTCTTTGAAGTAGCGGAAACAATAGGAAAATAATGCCGGCATTGTCCTTGAAACTCCGCCAGTTGCCCTCAACTTGCCGCCAACTCTGCCCGATTGTGCCATGGCGTTTTGCCACAATGCTCAATGATGGGAATCACCACGCGGCCCCTTTCACCGTCATCACGGAAATCAGGTAGTACGAATAATGTCAGGTACCGATCTCAAAACTGATCTTTCCGCCGCCAATCCGCTGGACCGGGATGGCTGGCTGGCGCTGTTGCACCGGATGGGGGATGCGTCTGGCGCGTTTGAAGCGTTGGGCACAGATCACTGGGCGGTGTTCAACGATGATGGCCCGATTCTGGTGGTCAGCTTTGACCGTCTCGAAGATATTTCCGCGATGGAACCGGGCAAGATGCCCTCTGTGTTCGAGCAGGCAACGCAAAATGGCTGGTCGCATCTGAGCCTGATCAGCGAGGGCGAAAGCTGGTATCGCGATGCTTCGGTCTATGCCTACCTCGACCGGTTGGTGGATGAGTGTTTCTTTGACCGATTTGACAGGGTGGTGTTTTACGGCGCGGGCATGGGCGCCTATGCCGCTGCGGCGTTCTCTGTTGCCGCACCCGGCTGCACGGTTCTGGCCCTACGCCCGATCGCGTCGCTTTCCCCTGCCATCGCCGGGTGGGACCGGCGCCATCTGGCGCAGAGGCGACTGAATTTCACGGATCGCTACGGCTACGCCCCCGATATGACCGAAGGTGCGGCAGAGGTTTTTCTGATCTACGACCCCTATTTCGCGCCGGATGCGATGCATGCTGCCCTGTTCCGCAAACCCTATCTCACTGCCCTGAAAACCCGGCTTCTGGGGGAGGATGTGGCAACATCGCTGGCAAAAATGGGCGTTTTGCCGAAACTGATCAAAGCCGCATGTGAAGGCACGCTGACACCGCGCTATTTCAACAGGTTGTGGCGGGAACGGCGCAATTTCGGGGTATATCTGCGCCGTATCCTCGTCACTTGCAACGCGGCGAAACGTCCCAAGCGGGAGGCAAAGATCTGTCGGTCGGTCACCAGCCGGATGCCCGCTCCGGGCTTTCGCAATCACCTCAGCAAGCTGGAAAGCAGCGGCGCCCTGAAGTGAGTTTCATCTGCGGTCAGGCGCGCGGCTCCGCAATGATCCGCGTTCGGGCGCGCATGGCGCATCTTGGGCCTTGGGTGTCGCGCAGGGATCAATCGCTGACGGTTTTGCCACTGGAAAACCCTGCGCGGATAAGTTAGCTGCGGGCATGACACAAACCCTCACCCTCCGCCGCCCCGACGACTGGCACCTGCATCTGCGCGACGGCGCGATGCTCAAAGGTGTGTTGCCAGAAACCGCCCGCCATTTCGCTCGCGCAATCATCATGCCCAATCTGGTTCCGCCGGTGGTCACGATGGCCGACGCCAAGGCGTACCGCGCCCGCATCCTTGCCGCCCTGCCACAAGGCATGGTGTTTGAGCCCTTGATGGTGCTTTACCTGACCGAAGGCACCGACCCCGCCGATGTCGCGGCGGCGGCGGCATCGGGGCTGGTCAAGGCGGTGAAACTCTACCCCGCCGGGGCCACCACGAATTCCGCTTCGGGCGTACGGGATTTCGACAAGGTGCGGGCGGTGCTGGACAAGATGGCAGAGATCGGCCTGCCGCTGTGTGTTCATGGCGAAGTGACCGACAGCAGCGTCGATATTTTTGACCGTGAGGCCGTGTTCATCGACACAGTGCTGGATCCGCTCCGCCGCAAAACACCCGGTTTGCGCGTTGTGATGGAACATATCACCACGCGACAAGGCGTCGATTACGCGCGGGACGGCGGTGACGATCTCGGCGCGACGATCACGACACATCACCTAATCATCAACCGCAATCACATCCTCGCCGGGGGCATCAAACCGCATTACTACTGCCTGCCGGTGGCCAAGCGCGAGGCGCACAGGCTTGCCTTGCGCGAAGCCGCCACCTCTGGCGATGCGCGCTTTTTCCTTGGCACCGATTCTGCTCCGCATGTTGATGCGTTGAAGGAACATGCCTGCGGCTGTGCCGGGTGTTTCACCGCGACAAATACCATGGCATTGCTGGCGCATGTCTTCGAAGAAGAAGCGGCGCTGGATCGGTTGGAGGCATTCACCTCCAGCAATGGCCCGGCCTTTTACCGCCTGCCCGCCAACACCAACACCCTGACCCTGACCAAAGGCGATGCAGTGCGGTGGCCGGCAAAGATTCTGACCGAAGCCGGTCCCGTCACCGTTTTCGACCCCGGCTTTCCGGTGCATTGGCATGTGGAAGGCTGAGGCGGCTGATTAGGGGAAACTACCGCGCATTTTCCGCCGCCGGTGTTTTTCCGGCCTACGCGTCCGGCCTCGCTGTGTGCCAAACAACCGGTGGAAGCCGGGAAAGTCGGGAGCACAGGTCCACCCCGAAAAGCTCCCTGATCACGACAGTTTTGCGGATTGGTTTTACCGCTGATGTGAACGCGGTCGCGCACTCAATTCAGCCAGACATATTGCCAAATCACGCGCTGTGTGTCGGGGTCGAATTCAATTTCTGGAACCCGCTCCGGCAACCTGACTGACGCGCCGATTCAGGCGCGACAAACTGCGCAAGACTTGGACCGCGCACGAGCTGCGGACGCCCGCCTTTTAATGACCCTTGAAGGGGTCGCTAAAAACCCGCTTAATACGGCTTCAATCGCCGCCCAACACCGCGCCGAGCACTGTCAAGGCGGGATGCCGTGACACCGACGCCATGTTGAAGACCCTCTTTTCGGCGAGAATTGAGCATACGACCTATAAGCAGGTCGTGTCCGAAGTCGCTTCACACTTCCCACCAGGATGTCAAACCAGCATCTCAACCCTGCTAAGATGGTGGCGAAAGCAGACGCCTCAATCGAGTTTTACCAGCCGTTCCTGGCCAATCCCGAAAATGGCGCCCAACCCCCAAACTTTTTTAAGATATGTCCCCAAACCTTAGGACACACGGCAGCCGTCGTGGACAGATCGAGGGGGGGAGCAAACCGCAAGGATGAGAATAGGGTGCCGAATGGCGATTGCGTGCGACAGGTCCGGATTCTTCGGATCAATCCGGCCGCTGGCTGCATCGCTTTGCGCCGTCAGATCGCGGTTTTCCGGCGCGTTTCGATGTAGAACTGGCGAAACTCGTGTGTCAACGCGCCGGGATTGCCATCGCCGATTTTCGCCCCGTCAATACTGACGACCGGAACCACGAAATTCGTGGCAGAGGTGATGAACGCCTCTGTCGCGGCAATGGCCTCAGCCGGTGTGAAGGGACGTTCTTCGATACGAACGCCGTGGGTTGCGGCGATGTCGAGGATGGATGCGCGGGTGATGCCTGCCAGCAGGGCGTGCGACAGGTTTCGTGTGACCAGCACCCCATCCGTGGTCACAATATGGGCAGAGGCGGCGGTGGCCTCGGTAACAAACCCGTCTTCAACCAGCCAAGCGTCATCGGCACCGCGCGCCCGTGCCTCCATCTTTGCCATCGAGGGATACAGCAGTTGTACCGTCTTGATGTCACGCCGTCCCCAGCGCAGATCTGGCAGCAGCGCAACCTTGATGCCGGTCTTGGCAGCCGCATTTTCCAGCACGTTCTTGGCCTGAGTGAACATCACCAGTGTTGGCGGCGTGCCTTCGGGGGGATAGACGAAATCCCGGTCTGCGACGCCTCGGGTGAGTTGCAGATAAATCATGCCCTGATCAATCCGGTTGCGCGACACGATCTCCCGGTGGGTGGCAAGCAGGTCATCGGCGGTCAGCGGCAGCGCCACCCCCAATTCGCGGGCGGAGCGTTGCAACCGTGTGGCATGACCGTCATAATCGACCAGCTTGCCGTCCAGAACACAGGTCACCTCATAGATCGCGTCCGCCATCAGGAACCCACGGTCAAAGACCGATACCTTGGCGTCGGGTTCCGGCAACCATTCGCCGTTCAGATAGATGATGCGCTGCATAAGTTCCGGTCCCCTATGGTTTTGCAAAAGCAGCGATTTCGACGCCGTTTTCTTCCAGCGCGCGCCGCAACCGGCGCGCAATGTCTACGGCACCCACCGTGTCGCCGTGGATGCAAAGCGTTTCCGGCGAGACGGGTAGTCTGTGACCGCCCGTGGTCGGAATATGGCCGTTCACCACCATCTCCAGCACTTGATCGAGGCTCTGTCCGGGATCGTGGATAACCGCACCCGGTTGGCTGCGCGGGGTCAGTTCCCCCTGATCGGTATAGCTGCGGTCAGCATAAATCTCGCAGGCAACGCGCAACCCGGCCTTTTCTGCGGCCTTGTACGTCTCCGAATAGGGTAGTGTCACAAAGACCAGAGACCGATCAACCGCACGAATTGCCCGCACACAAAGTGCCGCCAAATCCGCATCAACCGCCGCCATGTTGCCCAAGGCACCATGGGTTTTCACATGGGTCATCGGATGGCCCTCCAACGCGGCCATCGCCTGCATCGACAGGATTTGATAGATCAACTGGGTTTCCAGATCCTCCGGACGCTCGCCAGAGATGCGGCGGCGCCCGAAGCCGTAGAGATCGGCGAAAGATGGATGCGCGCCGACGGAAACGCCCTTTTCCTTTGCCATACGGATCGTGCGGCGCATGACCACCGGGTCGCCTGCGTGAAAGCCGCAGGCAATATTCGCCGTAGTGACCAGATCCAGCATTGCCGCGTCATCGCCAACGGTGAACGCACCGAAACTTTCTCCCATGTCGCAGTTGAGATCAATCCTTCGCGCCATTTTTCACCCCTGCTGCTCGTGTGCTTCACCTGACCCCGGACCCTGGGAGATTTCTTAAGATGCTGCATAATGGATTGACAGAGCCTATCTGCGGGCATCATAATCTGTATACTGTTGGTATACCCAGATTTCAAGCTAATTTACCCCAGCGCAGGAAGGACTCGGCATGAAACATATAAGTCTATTCGCATTCATCGCTGCTTCGGCAGCGGCCACAGCGGCGTGGTCCGAAACCAAATGGGATATGTCGATTGTCTGGCCGGAGGGCAATTTTCACACCCAGAACGCAATGAAGTTTGCGGATGCCGTGAAACAGGCGACCGATGGCGAAGTGGTGATCACCGTTCATTCCGGTGGCGCACTTGGCATCAAAGGGCCGGAAGGGATGGCCGCCGTTCGTGACGGATTGGTCCCGATCGCCGAAATCCTTTTGAATCAGCAGGTCGGCGAAGACCCGGTTCTTGGCATTGAAACACTACCCTTCCTTGCGCCGACGATGCCTGACCTTGCCCTGCTACACAAATTCTTTCGCCCGAAGCTGGAAGAGGTCGCCGCCAAGATGAACCAGAAGGTTCTGTATATGGTTCCATGGCCCGGACAGGCGGTTTATTCACCGAACAAGATCAATACGATAGATGATCTCAAAGGGTTGACGATCCGGGTGGTGGATGCCAACGGAAACGACTTTTTCGGTGCCCTTGGCGCAACACCAATCCAGATGCCCTGGGGTGAGGTGGTGCCGTCGCTGGCCGCGGGAACCATCAAGGGCGTAACAACCTCATCCTCCTCCGGTGTTGATGGTGCGTTTTGGGAATTCACCAAATACATGAGCACGTTCAACTGGCAGGCATCTTCCAACTTCATGTCGGTCAATCTTGACGCCTGGAACGCGCTCGCGCCGGAAACCCGCAAGAAGATCGAGGAAACTGCGTCCTCGATGGAGGGGCAGTTCTGGTTGAACAGCCGCGCTGAAGACGAGAAGAAGATCGCTATTCTGGCGGAGAACGGCGTTGATGTCAGCACCCCATCGCCAGAGCTTCGGGCGGCGCTGATTGCAAAGTCACTGCCACTTTGGGAGGCGTTCAAGACCCGTGTTCCGGGCGCCGCGCCGATCATTGACGCCTATCTTACCCTGCGCAACTGATGCCACTTGTCCTTGAACCGCTTGGCCGCCGTGAGCGACCCCGTTCAAGGCTCCGCAGCCCTTGTGAAGGGGCTGCAACCCATCCATCAGGCGGCCCACCATCATGTCAAACATTTCCGCGACCCGCTACCGCAGGGTATTGAACGCTATCGACCACCTGACGGAGATTGGCGGCCATCTCGGGGCGCTGAGCTTGCTCGGCATCCTTGTTCTGATGACAGCCCAGATCGTTTCGCGGAATCTGTTCAGCCATTCGATCCACTTCTCATGGGATCTTGCCGGGTATTTCATGGGAACCTGCTTCCTTCTGACCTGCGGCAGCGCGATGAAGGCGGGCAGTCATGTTCGCGTCACGGCCTTGCTTGAAGCGCTGCCCGGCGGGGTCCGGCGCATGGTTGAATTCCTGTCCTGTATCGTCGGTCTGGCGATCTGCATCTTTCTGAGTTGGTCACTGGTGGAAATGGCGTTTCTCTCGGCTTTGCGCGGCTCTACTGCCGCCACCTCGTTCC
>NZ_JAKDLJ010000051.1 GCF_030452865.1 Pseudorhodobacter sp. | reverse complement strand
GGACTTAAAATCCGTTGCTTGGAAACGAGCGTGTGGGTTCGATTCCCACAGCGGCCACCACGCGCGAACCGGCCGCAACAAACTTGCGTGAAGGGCAATCATTCCGGTATTATACGGTTGCAGCGAAGGGGTGCCTCGCCCTACGATTTGTTTTTCAAGCCATCGTCTTTTCCGACAGGTTTATGTTGGCCGCTGGTTTTCAGTAGGCGGCCGGGACGTTGGCAGTGCAGGTTTCGAACTTTGGTAAAGGCCATTTTGAACAAGGATATTGCAGATGCAGGGCGGCAGAAATTCGGCATATAGGGGCTTCGTCGCGTTGCCGCATATGGCTCTGTGTTCGCTTCTCCTGACGGTTCTTTGTATGTTGGGCAGCGCCTCGGCGCAGACCGCGCCTTTTGACCGGGGGTGGCAATTGGATGCGGCTGCCTCGGCCCTGCGGTTCCAGTCGGTGAAAAACGTAACCAAGGTGGAATCCAGCAGTTTTGCGACACTTGCCGGCAGCATTGATCCGGGGGGCAATGCGGTCGTTCGGGTTGCCCTCGATTCGGTGGATACGACAATTGACCTGCGCAATGTCCGGATGCGGTTCTTGTTCTTTGAGACGTTCCAGTTTCCCGAGGCGGTGATCTCTGCGACCATCAACCCCGCCGCTCTTGCGGATCTGGCGCAAACCCGCCGCAAATCGCTGGATTTGCCCTTCACGCTGGACTTGCACGGCGTACAAAAACAGATGGAGGCGAATGTCTTTGTCACCTTGCTCAGCGATGATCGCGTTGCGGTGTCAAGCAGCGCGCCCATCGTGGTGCCCGCCGCCGACTACAATCTGACCGAAGGCATCGGCAAATTGCAGGATGCGGCGGGTGTGGTTATCATCCCCTCCGCCACGGTGTCGTTTGATTTCATCTTCAACAGGGACGCGGACGGGGCGAAACCCGCGCAGCCGGAAATCGGCGCTAAACCCGCCGCGACCGCGTTGGAGACCGCAGGCAATTTCGATCTGGAGGGCTGCAAGGGCCGGTTCGAAATCCTCTCCCGCTCGGGCAATATCTTTTTTCGCTCGGCGTCCGCGCGGCTGGACGACAAGAGTTTTGCAATCCTCGACAGCATCGTTGATATCGTCCAACGCTGTCCGGGACTGATGATTGAGGTGGGAGGCCATACCGATGACATCGGCTCTGACGCCGCCAATCAAAAGCTATCGGAGGCGCGGGCGCAATCCGTTGCCCGTTACCTGACCGAAAAGGGGATTGAGGCGCAGCGGTTCCACGCCGTCGGCTATGGTGAGTCGCAACCGGTGTCGGATAATGCGACAGAAGAGGGCCGAGGCCGCAACCGGCGCATCGGGTTTTCGGTGATGAACAATGGCTGACGGGAATTTGGTTCTGGCCGTGACGTTGGCGCTGTCACTGTCGGCCCCGCTATGGGCGCAAACCGCACAACCGGATGCGGCGGAGGCAGCGATTTTTCAGACCGCGCAACAATCCGGCATTGCGGCGGATTATCGGGCCTATCTGTCACAATACCCTAACGGGGTCTTTGCCGAAATCGCACGATTTGAACTGGAGTGGGCGACGCAGGCAGGGACGGCGAAAACAACGGAAGAACCCACTGCAGCGCTGCCAGAAACCACCGTCGCAAGCCCGGAGCCGGGAACGACAGCCAGCCAGACCGGCATCGGGTTTGAAACGCAGTTGCATTCGCCGGGAACGCCGGTTGATGGCAAAACCATTGCGGAACTGATCAAAGGATCACCGCTTTTTCCACCGATCGAAGGTATTCCGGAAAATATGTGGAAAAACCAGACCTGCTCAAATTGCCACCAATGGACGAAAGAGGCGCTTTGCACCCAAGGGGCCACCTATACCGGCCCGAACGGCCCACATTCGCTTGCAAAGCTGCATCCCTATGGCGGGGCGTTCAAGGCAGCGTTGCTGACCTTTGCGCTTGAAGGATGTCAATGACCGCCCGCCCGTCACCGTATCATTCGGCGGTTTGAACGTTTTTCCACCACCAATGCTCGTCCGGAACACCTTTCGGTGCCGTGCCGCCCGTGGTTCCGGGTCTCGCATGGGCCTTCAATGCGGTATCCAACGCCTCATCATCCGGGATCAGGTCGTCCATCGGCAGAAGTGGCGCGTAAAGCTCTTTCAGCGCTTCGAGAGTGCTGCGCAATTCGCAAATGATCGGCCAGTCGTCACTTTGCGCCCCCGAGGCGAGGCGCGCCTCGATCCGCTCTGTCAGGTTGTAATCCAGAAACGGCAGCGCTGGTTCGATCAGATGAGCGGAGCCGGTCAGGAACCGCTCCACCTCAGCTCGATCGTCGGGCGGCAATCCGGCCGCCTGAGCCGTATAGAGCGCATAAAACCCTGCGGTGAAATCCCGCGCGGCATCGGGCCGCGTAGTCTGCTCCGCTATCAGTGGCAATGTGGTGTGCAGATTTGAGAGTGTCTGTGTTAATTTTCCCATTGTGATTCCTCACATAAAAGTCTTTTGCCGCCAACCGCGCCATGAATTGGCTCGGCTCGCCGCTGTAATACGCCAACGGCCTCTTCTCGGGCTTTGGGCGCCGACTATTGGCCCGGTTGGGTCTTGAAAAAAGCCGTTCACCGCAAAACGACGCGGCGCTGCGAAAATTGCATCACCATCAGGATACCGCTTTGCCGGATTCGGGCCAAGCACAAATGCAGCGAAAAGCCGGATTGCGCCGGTTCGGTGCAAGAGGGCGCTATCCGCGCTGCAATTTCACCGGCTCGCTGCGGCCGAGTTTCAGAAAATGCGCCATGAACGGTTTGGTCGCATCCTCCGTGCGGGTCGCTGCATAGAGCCGTTTGGTAATCTCGCCCGGTCCGAGGGGACGGGTGATATAGTCGGCGTGGCTGCGCAGATCGCGTAATACCCAATCGGGCAGCACCGACACCCCCCGGTTGGAGGCCACCAACATCAGGATCACCGCAGTCAACTCCACCGCCCGCGTGCCGCGCGGCTCGATCTTGGCGGGGGTAAGAAGTTCAGTAAAAACGTCCAGCTTGTCGCGGGTGACCGGATAGGTGATCAGCAACTGGTCACGGAAATCCTCGGCCTCGATGACTGTTTTCGCGGCAAGCGGGTTCTGCGCAGCCGCGACAAACATCGGGTGATAGTCAAATAGCGGATTGAAAACCACATTCGCCAGATCAATCGGATCGGATGAGATCACCAGATCGACCTCCTCGCGTTGCAGGGCAGGCAGTGCCTCAAACGCCAATCCGGCGCGGATGTCGACATCCACCTCTGGCCACGCCCGACGAAACAGTTCCAGCACCGGGAATAGCCATTCAAAGCAAGCGTGACATTCAATAGCGATATGCAACCGCCCAGATTTGCCGGATCGAAGGCCGCGAAACTCCTCCTCTAGCGCGTCGATCTCAGGCAGGATCCGTTCTGACAACCGCAGCATCCGCAGGCCCGCCGCCGACAGTTTCAGCGGTTTGGATCGGCGCACGAACAGTTCCACCCCGGCCTGATCCTCCAAGCCCTTGACTTGATGCGAAAGCGCCGATTGCGTCATGTTCAGCATATCGGCCGCCCGCGCCAGACCTCCGGCCTGATGAATGGCGCGGATGGTGCGCAGATGGCGGAATTCAATGTGCATTATGCGGTCATCCTCATAAACATGATTAGAATTATGAAATTGTCTCACATGACGGAATCGGCGACAAGGGGTGCCAGCCTAGGAGTCAGCCATGACCAAGACACCGAACATCTCGTTTGAGTTTTTTCCGCCGCAGACGCTGGATGCGTCTTTCCGCCTGTGGGAAACGGTGCAGATGTTGGCGCCGCTGAACCCTGATTTTGTGTCAGTCACCTACGGGGCGGGCGGCACCACACGCAAGCTGACGCATGAGGCGGTTGGCGCGATTGCCAACAACTACGGCCTGAACGTCGCGGCACATCTGACCTGCGTTGATGCAACCCGTGCGGAGACAATGGAAATCGCTGAAAGCTATGCCGCCGCTGGTGTGACCGAGATTGTCGCCTTGCGCGGCGATGCCCCAAAAGGTAGCGAGCGTTTTACCGCACATGACGATGGTTTCACGTCCTCGGTCGAACTGATTGAGGCGCTTGCCGCAACCGGCAAATTCAAGCTGCGCGTCGGTGCCTACCCGGAGCCGCACCCCGATGCTGCGGATACGTTGGCGGATGTGCGCTGGCTCAAGCGCAAAATCGACGCGGGTGCAAGTTCCGCGATGACGCAGTTTTTCTTCGAGGCGGAAACCTTCCTGCGGTTCCGCGATGCCTGTGTCAAAGAAGGCATCATTGCCCCGATCATTCCGGGTATCCTGCCGATCCAGTCCTGGGACGGCACCCGGAAATTCGCAGCGCGCTGCGGCACTCAAATTCCCGCATGGCTCGATGACGCCTTCGCCTCCGCCAAGCGCGATGGGCGGGAGGAGTTGCTGGCAACCGCACTTTGCACGGAGTTGTGCGATACGCTGATGTCCGAAGGTGTGGACGACCTGCATTTCTACACGCTCAACAAACCCCATCTGACGCGGCAGGTGTGCCATGCGCTGGGTGTGAGCCCGCAAATCGCGTTGCAAAACGTCGCTTGATCGACTTTCCTGGACCCTGACGGTTCAATACTGGGGCGGCG
This sequence comes from Pseudorhodobacter sp., assembly GCF_030452865.1. Classification (GTDB taxonomy): domain Bacteria; phylum Pseudomonadota; class Alphaproteobacteria; order Rhodobacterales; family Rhodobacteraceae; genus Pseudorhodobacter. The sequence continues at coordinate 9,310 of NZ_JAKDLJ010000051.1, read as the reverse complement.
CAGGCCGCCCTTTTCTTTTGACCAGAACCAAGTCCTATTTGCGCCGCGCGACTCGCGGGATGCTGCTGCGGCCAAGGGTATAAGTCGCTTCGGGATGCGGTGGTTTTCCTTCATTCTGGTTCCAGAAACTGGCCCCACCAAGCCCAAGCCAAACCGGAAAGATCATTGCCACACCGGCAATGAAACCGCCCGCATGCGCCCAGTAGGCGACGCCATCGCCTTCGCCCGGCGTGGAAACCCCGCTGAACAGTTGCAAGGCGAACCAGATGCCCAGAACAACCCAGGCCGGAACAGCGAACACCCGGAAAAAGATCACGATGATCAAAAGTACGTCAACTTTCGCGCGCGGGAACAGCAGCAAATAGCCGCCCATCACCGCCGCAATCGCCCCCGATGCCCCGATCATCGGCACCGGCGATTCCGGCCCCGCTGCGATCTGCATCGCCCCCGCCGCCATGCCTCCGAGCAGATAGAAGCCGGCATAGCGGACCGGTCCAAGCAAATCTTCGAGGTTGTCGCCAAAAATCCACAAGAACAGCATGTTCCCGGCCAGATGCATGAAGCCAGCATGCAGGAACATCGAAGTTACGATGCCATAAAGATGCTGTCCGGCCATGACTTCCTGCGGAACCAACCCCCAATCGACAAAAAACCATGAAAGCTGGTTCTCATCGCGGATCAGCAGGGAGTAAAGGCAAAAGATCCCGATATTGATCAGGATCAGCGCATAATTCACATATGGCACACGCCCCGAAGGGTTATGATCGCGGATCGGAAACATCGCGCCAAACTTCCCGATCCGCGCCTTCGCGTCAAGTCTCGTGCGTGTTGCGGCCAACTAAATTGAGAGCAACACGCCCAAGATCACGCCTCGCCGACTTCCGCCAAAAGCTGCGCGTTGCCGCCGGAAGCGGTGGTGTCGATGCAGACGTGGCGTTCAAGTTGAACATGCGCCGCGTCCGGCATGCCACCAATCAGCGGCAGGATCGCGGATTTGCGTGATGCCAGCGCTTTGGCATAGGCCCGGCCTTGTGTCGCATCTCCCCACCAAAGCGCTGCGGAGAAACCATCGAGCCGCGTCAAGGCCGCTGGTGAAAGCCCGGCGGCGGCAACCGCCACACCGCCAAGCGCGCGCACGGCATCTGCCTGCGCTGCTGCCTGGGCTTCACTTGGCCCAAGGCATAGCAAGGGCAAGCGCGGGTAGGCGGAAAGTCGGTTGGATTCGCCAGTTGGCCCCGGCAAATCCTTCACGTCGATTGCCGCGCGGGCAGGGGCGGCTTTTGTCAGTGCCTTTTGAACTGATGGAGCATCCGACGACCCGGCTTTGCCCTCGCCCTGAATTGGCGCATCGTGTCGGGTGAAACGCGCAAGATATTCTGGCCCGCCCGCCTTTGGCCCTGTCCCGGATAGTCCTTCACCGCCAAAGGGTTGACTGCCGACAACCGCGCCGATCTGGTTGCGGTTGACATAGGTATTGCCGACCTCGATCTGGCTGACAACGCGCTCCACCCTGTCATCAATCCGGCTGTGCAGGCCAAAGGTCAGCCCGTAACCCATCGCGTTCACATCGGCGATAACCTTGTTCAAGCCGCCCGAGCGCCAAGGAGCGATGTGCAGGACGGGACCGAAGATCTCGCGCGGCATATCGGCAATGCCGTTGATCTGAATAACGGTCGGTGGAATGAAGGTGCCGCCCTTCGGCACCGTGCCTTCTTTCAGCACCCGGCCTTCTGCCCGCGCCGCCTCAATATACTCACGGATCCCGGCTTGCGCCTTGGCGTCGATCACCGGGCCAACATCGGTCACAAGTTCCCACGGGTTTCCGGCTTCCAGATCATCCATGGCGCCAAACAGCATTTCCTTCACGGTGTCTGAAACATCGTCCTGCAAATAAAGGCAACGCAGCGCCGAACAGCGTTGCCCCGCCGATTGGAACGAGGACGCAAGAATATCGCGCACCGCTTGTTCGGGGAGCGCCGTGCTGTCGACCACCATCGCATTCAGCCCGCCGGTTTCCGCGATCAGCGGTGCTGTCGGCTCCATATGCTCCGCCATTGTGGCGCGGATGCGCAGTGCGGTCGCAGTGGACCCGGTGAAACAGACGCCATTGACGCGTGCATCCCCGGTCAGGGCCGCACCCACAACCGCACCTTCCCCCGGCAGCAGTTGCAGCGCGGTTTTCGGCACCCCCGCTTTGTGCAGCAGGTCCACCGCAAGGGCCGCGATCAACCCCGTTTGCTCGGCAGGTTTTGCCAGCACCGCATTGCCGGCAACCAAAGCCGCCGCAATCTGGCCCGAGAAGATGGCGAGCGGGAAGTTCCACGGGCTGATGCAGGTGAACACGCCGCGCGCCGGGGCGGTCAGCACCTCACCCTGATCGGCGTAGTAGCGCAGGAAATCCACCGCTTCGCGCAATTCGCCAACAGCATCCAGCAGCGTCTTGCCTGCCTCACGCGCCAGCAGCGCAAAGATCGTCCCGAAGTTCTCCTCGTACAGGTCGGCAGCACGGCGCAGCACTGCCGCGCGCTCTGCCGAGGCGGCATCCCATGGTTTGGCGGCACTTAAAGCAGTTTCCACATCCGGGCCGGTCGCGGGCAGAACGTGGCCTACCACATCGCCGGTTGCCGGATTCTTCACCTCCCAGCGCTGGCCACCGGCAACCGGACCCGCCAACATTGGCCGCGCCTCAAAAAGTTGTTTTTCAAACGGCGCGCGCGCGGCCTCGATCCTCGCCAGATCGGCGCTATCGGTCAAATCCCAGCCTTCGGAATTACGCCGTTTGCCAAAGAGCGCGGGCCCGGTCGCAAGGATCGGGTTCGCGATTGCCGAGAGTGCCTGAACCGCCGCGATCGGGCAGCCCGCAACTTCCTCTGCCGGAACCGACTCATCAACGATCTGGTTGACGAAACTGCTGTTGGCGCCGTTTTCCAGCAAGCGCCGCACCAGATAGGCGAGCAAATCACGGTGCGCACCGACCGGGGCATAAATGCGGCAACGGGTTCCTTCCTGCTCATGCACGATATCGTGCAAGCGTTCGCCCATGCCGTGTAGGCGCTGAAATTCAAAGGCGCGTTTGTCCGTTGCCATATCCAGCACGGCGGCAACGGTATGGGCGTTATGAGTGGCGAATTGTGGATAAATCCGGTCGGTCATGCCAAGCAGCTTTTTGGCATTGGCCATATAGCTGACATCGGTGGATTGCTTGCGGGTGAAGACAGGGAAACTTGCCAGCCCCATCACCTGCGCGCGTTTCACCTCGGCGTCCCAATAGGCTCCCTTGACCAGGCGCACCATGATCTTGCGGTCCAGACGCTCTGCTGTGCCATACAGCCAGTCGATCACGGCCCCCGCGCGGCGACCATATGCCTGTACCACAACGCCGAACCCCTCCCAGCCCTTCAGGGAATTGTCGGACAGAACCGCCTCGATCACCTGCAACGAAAGCGCCAAACGGTCGGCTTCCTCGGCATCAATATTGAAACCCAACCCGGCGGCTTTGGCCAGACCCGCCAACGCACGCACACGCGGCACCAGTTCCTCCATCACCCGCTCACGCTTGGCGACCTCATAGCGCGGATGCAGCGCCGACAGCTTGACCGAAATGCCGGGATTGTCGCGAATATCCTTGGACTTTGCGGCCTTGGCGATGGCGGTAATCGCGGCGGTATAAGACAGATGGTAGCGCCGCGCGTCATGTTCAGTGCGCGCCGCTTCGCCCAGCATGTCATAGGAATAGGTGAAACCCTTCCCCTCCAACTCCTGCGCGCGTTTCATCGCGGCCTCGATGGTTTCACCCAACACGAACTGCTTGCCCATCTCCTTCATCGCGCGGGAAACGGCTGTGCGGATCACCGGCTCTCCCAACCGTTTCACAGCCCCCCGCAGGCTGGAGGCGATGCCCGGCTGGCGGTCATCCAATACGCGCCCGGTCAGCATCAAGGCCCAGGTCGACGCATTGACAAGACTGGAGGCGGAGCGCCCCAGATGCTTGCCCCAGTTCGACGGCGCGATCTTGTCCTCGATCAGCGCATCCATGGTGTCGGCATCCGGCACCCGCAAAAGCGCCTCCGCCAGACACATCAGCGCAATGCCTTCGTCGGTCGAAAGACCATATTCGGCGAGGAACACCTCCATCAACCCCGGCTTGGCACTGGCACGGATCGCGCGCACCAGATCGGCCCCGCTGGCGGCGATGCGGGCGCGGTCGGCATCCGACAAGCCCGCCTGGGTGATCAGATCATGGATCAAACGCGCCTCATCGCGCAGGGATTGGCGGTCGATGATGGTCCAGGACGTGTCAATGGAATCGCGTGGCATGGGCAAAGCCTCCTCTTTGGCGTAATATATGCCAGAGTCAAAAGCCGTTTGTCCCGATTATCTGTCGGATGCAGGCAATTTGGCTGATAACCGGGGGAAATCCATGCCGTCAGACCTGCCAAACCTCGACCGATTTGATACCGCCATTCTGCGCGTCCTCGCTGCTGACGGACGGATAAGTGCAACCGAGCTTGCCCGCCGCATCGGGCTGTCGAAATCGCCGACGCAGGCACGGATGAAGCGGCTGGAAGAAGCAGGCGTGATCACCGCTTACCGCGCCCAACTTGACCCGATCAAGATGGGGCAGGCGCATGTGGCTTTTGTCGAGGTCAAGCTGTCCGACACGCGCGAAGCCGCCTTGCGGGCGTTCAACAAAGCGGTGCTTGCTGTGCCGGAGGTGGAACAGTGCCACATGATGGCCAGCCGCTTTGACTATTTGCTGAAGATACGCACCGGCGATATTCAGGACTATCGCCGGGTGCTGGGCGAAAAGATATCATCCCTGCCGTTCGTGTCGGCCACCTCGACGCATGTTGCGATGGAGGCGGTGAAGGAGACTGGGGATGGCAGCGGCGTGGCTTGAAGGGAGCGTTGGCTTTCGCCCATCCTACGGTTGCAATCATCAATGCAAGCAGTCTCGCACCGCGCCAACATCGCTATTTCATCTTGGCACAAATACCTAAACCCGCGCCGCCACAACGCGCGCCGTCAGCGCGTTATTCGCCTCGGATCACCTTGCGAAAGCCATCAAACAGCGGCTCATTGGCGCAAACAATAGACCCTTTGACCAACGGATCATCACCTTCGCGGATCGCAGAAGCAAAGCCGCCCGCCTCGCGTACCAGCAACAACCCAGCCGCGATATCCCAAGGCTGCACCCCGCGCTCCCAATAGCCATCGAAACGGCCGGCGGCGACATAAGCCATATTCAGCGCGGCGGAACCCCAGCTACGCACCCCGGCAGTGACGGGAGCAAGCCGCGCCAAGTCCTGCAACGTCGCAGGCAGCGTTCCCTTGCCGCCAAACGGTACGCCGGTGGCGAAAATGCTCTCGATCATCTGGCGCCGTCCCGACACCCGCAACCGGCTTTCATTCATCCATGCGCCACCGCCTTTTTCGGCCCAGAACATTTCATCCTTGGCGGCGTCCAGAACCACGGCGGCGACAATCTCGCCTTTGTGTTCCAACGCAATGCTGACGCACCAATGCGGCAAGCCATGCAAGAAGTTCGTGGTCCCGTCCAGGGGGTCGACAATCCAGCGCCGCGTCGGGTCTGCGCCTTCGGTCTCCGCACTTTCCTCGCCCAGAAAGCCATAGGTCGGACGCGCGCCCAGCAGTTCTTCGCGCAGAAGCTTCTCGGCCTCACGGTCCGCCTTGGTAACAAAATCGCCTGGACCCTTGCTTGAGACCTGAAGGTTTTCCACCTCGCGGAAATCCTTGACCAGCGCACGCCCCACTTTGCGGGCGGCTTTCTTCATCATGTTCAGGTTCGCGCTGGTTTGCATGCAGTGGCTCCATTCCATCCAAGCAACGCCCTATATCCCCGGCCCGGTCAGATGCCAAGGGCAATGGCGCGAAGCATGCGGCAATTCCGGGTCAGCCCTGTCAGGGCACTGATACCGTCAGGGGGGGCGACTTTGCCAACGGAAAATACCGGACCTTCCCTTGAAGAGGGACGGTCCGGCAGGTGGGGCAGCAGGGAGTAAGGGGAAAGAAGGCGTCAGATCGCCTTAGCAGTGCGCGACATAGCGTTGACCACGGCTGTTGCGATAATAGCATTGGTTGTTGCCAGGTGCGGTCCCGATCAGCGTCGATGCGGCAGCGCCGGCAATCGCGCCGACCGCAGCACCTGCGAGCGCATCATCCGCAATTGCGGCACCCAGAACGCCACCTGCAACCGCTCCAGCCGCAGTGGTCTGATTCCGCGTCTGGCATCCGGTCAGCGAGAGAAGAACAATGGGCAGGGCGAGAAGAAGATTTTTCATGGTGACCTCGGATTGATTATGTTGTGTTAACGCCGCCGCATGAATTTGGTTCCAAAGATTTCTGGGATTGGGCTGTAAAAATAGAAAGGGGGCGCTCGGCCCCCTTTCTTGTCGCCCTCGCTAGGTTGATCAAACCTTGCGTGCAGCGGCGACGGCCTCTTCCAGAATGTCCATCGCTTCGGCGAAATGTTCGTCAGGGATGGTGATCGGGGCAAGAAAGCGGACGACATTCCCGTAAACGCCACAGGTCAACAGGATCAGATTCCGCTTCAACGCTTCCATGCGGACGCGGTTGGTGAAGTCGGCGTCAGGAGCGTGGGTCGTCGGGTTGCCGAATTCCACCGCGACCATGAAGCCGGGACCGCGAATATCTATCACCTCGGGCGTGGTGGAGCGGATTGCCTCCAGCTTCTGGCGCAGGCGACTGCCGAGTTCATTGGCGCGGTCGCAAAGCTGCTCTTCCTCGATCACATCCAGCACGGCATGTGCAGCGGCAACGCCCAACGGGTTGCCCGCATAGGTGCCGCCCAAGCCGCCAGGGCGCGCTGCGTCCATCAACTCGGCGCGGCCGGTCACCGCCGCCAAAGGCAAACCACCCGCCAGACCCTTCGCCATGGTGGTGATGTCGGCGGCTACGTCATAGCCGTGCATCGCAAACATCGTGCCGGTGCGGGCAAAGCCGGTCTGCACCTCATCCGCGATCAACACGATTCCATGCTCATTGCAAAACGCGCGCAGGCTGCGCAGCAGGTCCGGCGGCGCGGGGTAGAAACCGCCTTCGCCCTGCACCGGTTCAAAGATGATCGCGGCCACACGGTCCGGGTCCAGATCGGATTTGAACAGTTTGTTCAGGTCCGACATCGCATCGGCGGTGGAAATGCCATGTACATCTTGCGGGAAAGGGATGTGATAGACATCCGGCATCATCGCGCCAAAGCCTTTTTTGTAAGGCTCCACCTTGCCGGTCAGCGACATGCCCATGAAGGTACGGCCATGGAAGGCACCGCCAAAAGCGATGATCGCCGGGCGTCCGGTTGCAACGCGGGCAATCTTGATGGCGTTTTCGACTGCTTCCGCGCCGGTGGTGACAAAAATGGTCTTCTTCGGGAAATCGCCGGGAACCAGATCGTTCAGGCGTTCGGCCAGACGGATATAAGGCTCATAGGGCAAAACCTGATGGCAGGTGTGGGTAAAGCGGCCCAACTGCTCGGTTACGGCCGCCATCACCCTCGGGTGGCAGTGGCCGGTGTTGACCACGGCAATGCCAGCAGCGAAGTCGATATAGCGGTTGCCCTCGATATCCCAGACTTCGGAATTCAGCGCCCGTTCGGCATAGATTTGCGTCATCATCCCGACGCCGCGCGAAATTGCTTCATCCCGGCGCTTGGCTACATCTGCATTCAACATGGTTTCACCTCGATTTGATTTGGCCGCAGTTTGCCCTGTTTTGCGGGGCATCTTCAACTGGCGTTTGCAGGCCGGTCCGGGCAATCAGCGCGCAAAACCGCTCAGCCCCGTGTGTTGTCGAAGAATATTGCGTTGATATCGTGAATTGAGGGGGTTTTTCAGGCGCATGTTCGGGACGGAGTGAAATATTCGTAGAATATTCGGGGCGGTTGCCGGCCTATTCGGCATCCGGCTCTGATTTCATCAGCCGATCCGCCTTTTTGCGTACCAGAACCGTGCGCAGGTCCAACATCGCCAACAGCAAAACATCCGTCACCTGTGCAAGTTGGTCGTCTTGCGCGCGGGTTTGCACCCATTGCGTCGTCAGGTTGAGATGGTCGACCGTGCGAAGGATATCATCCACCTCGCGCTCTGCCAGTTGATGGGTTCGCTGGCTGATCCAAGTTTGGATTTCTGCCAGATCTTCAGGGGTGAGGCTGCGGTCACCATGCGGTTTCACCTCGCCGTTGCGAATGTTGATGCTGGCGATCTGGTCCATCTCAATCCGGCGCTGGCGGTTTTCGGTATCAACCCGAAACACCAGCGCGCCGTTTTCCCGTACCCGGAAATAGTAGTCAGGCAGATCGCCCATTCCCTTAATCCCCGTTGTCTATGCAGCGCAGAAGTGAGCCGTCGAGGTCAATCAGCGCGAACATGCGCGGCGCCTCTGACGGGCGGAATATCCCGGTCAGCCGCGGGATGGCCTTCGGGTCAACCGAAAGGCCAAGGCCGCGCCATTCCTGCAACAGGCCCTCAATGTCATCAAGTCGGATGCAGGCACTGAAAGCACTTTGCGCGGGATCGAGGTCGGCGTGTGGAAAAAACTCCAACTCCAGCGGCCCGCGTCGCAGGATCATCCAGCCGGTGCCACGAAACACCTCGGCAAAGCCCAGCCGCGCATAGAAGGCGGCTGTGGCCTTGAAATCCCGGCTGGGCAGATTGGCGGTGATCCGGTCAGCCATGGCACCTTCCCCGGGCTGGGGGATTAAACCAACCCCGCGCAGAATGTTTGAATACGGCTGCAAGCCTCGGTCAGGGCCGCATCCGAAGTAGCGTAGCTGACCCGAAAGTTGGGCGATAGGCCAAAGGCCGCACCAAACACCACCGCCACCCCAGTTTCTTCCAGAAGGGCAGTCGCAAACGCTTCATCGTCGGTGATCTTGGCGCCGCCCGCGCTGGTTTTGCCGATGCAGCCGGAAATATCGGGGTAAACGTAAAACGCGCCTTCGGGTGTCGGGCAGGTTATACCTTTCGCCTTCGACAGCATCCCAACCACCAGATCTCGGCGGCGTTGGAATAATACCTTGTTATCATCCAGAAAACCTTGCGGGCCGGTCAAACCCTCTAACGCGGCATATTGGCTGACCGAACAGGGGTTCGAGGTGGATTGCGACTGAATCTTCGCCATCGCCTTGATCAATTCAACCGGGCCCGCCGCATAACCGATGCGCCAACCGGTCATGGCATAGGCTTTTGACACCCCATTGCAGGTCAGGGTGCGGTCATAAAGCCCCGGCTCCACCTGTGCCGGCGTGCAGAATTCGAAATCGTCAAAGACGAGG
>NZ_JAKDLJ010000402.1 GCF_030452865.1 Pseudorhodobacter sp. | reverse complement strand
TGCGTTTGCGTCAGTATCAACATGGCTGCAAAAATGCACTGATCTTGCGTGGGGTTGGGTCATTGCAGAGCCGTCGTCGATAAACTCTATCGACGACGGCCGCCGATGAGGAAGGATATCGGGCGTTTCGCGTCACGGCTCTGTCGGCGGTGTCGCATTGCGTCCTGCGAAATCTGATTTCGGCACAGGAAGTGCCGCAATCAACACCTCGAGCGGTGATCACGGTGAGAGCGGGACCGTTTATCCGAGCGGAGATGGCGACGGGCGATGTGATCCTGGCGCGGAACGTAACCGCGATTGAACAGGCTTCGGATTGAGGCGGTTTCCACGCAGGGTGGCTACCGAGTGTTGGGTCGAGTTGATACGGGCCGCGCAGATGATCCGTTTGTAATCAACGCAAGACCGCTTCCTAAGGCAGCCGCGAACGGGTAACCTTGGTCTATGGCTGACCTTTTCGATCAAACCCCCACGCAGCAAGGCAATGGCCCGCGTCCACTCGCGGACCGCTTGCGCCCGCGCAAACTGGCTGAGGTGGTGGGGCAGGGCAAAGTCCTGTCGCCAGAGGGGCCGTTGGGCGCGATGCTGACGGCGGGATCGCTGTCGTCGCTGGTGTTCTGGGGGCCGCCGGGGGTTGGCAAGACCACCATTGCGCGGCTGCTGGCAGATGAAACCGATTTGTCATTTGTCCAGATTTCCGCAATTTTCACCGGCGTTCCCGATCTGCGCAAAGTTTTTGAAGCAGCGCGCATCCGACGGCAGAACGGCAAAGGCACGCTGTTGTTCGTGGATGAGATTCACCGTTTCAACAAGGCGCAGCAAGATGGGTTTCTGCCGTATATGGAGGATGGCACCATCCTTTTGGTCGGTGCGACCACCGAAAACCCCAGCTTTGAATTGAACGCCGCGTTGCTATCCCGCTCTCAGGTGATCGTGCTGGAACGTCTGACCTTGGCCGATCTGGAGCTTTTGGCGCAGCGCGCGGAGAAGGAGTTGGGACGCGCCTTGCCGTTGAAGGGAGAGGCGCGCGAGGCGATGCTGGAAATGGCCGATGGCGACGGCCGGGCGCTGTTGAACCTGATTGAGCAGGTCGCGGCATGGAAGGTTGAAGAACATCTGACGCGCGACCAACTTGCGACCCGCCTGATGCGCCGCGCGGCGAAATACGACAAATCGGGCGAGGAACATTACAACCTCATTTCTGCCCTGCACAAATCGGTGCGCGGGTCCGATCCGGATGCCGCCCTTTACTGGTTCGCGCGGATGCTCGAAGGCGGTGAAGACCCGCGCTTTCTCGCGCGCCGGATCACGAGGATGGCGGTGGAGGATATCGGCCTTGCCGACCCCGAGGCGCAGCGGATTTGCCTTGAGGGCTGGCAAACCTATGAACGGCTTGGCAGCCCGGAGGGGGAGTTGGCACTGGCGCAGGCGGTGGTCTATCTGGCGCTCGCCCCGAAATCCAACGGGGTTTATGTTGCCTATAAGGCGGCGCGTGCGGCCGCCAAACAAACCGGGTCGGAGCCACCGCCCAAGCATATCCTGAACGCGCCGACAAAGATGATGAAGGAGATTGGCTATGGCGCGGGTTACGCCTATGACCACGACGCCGAAGATGGCTTTTCCGGGCAGAACTATTTCCCGGATACGATGAAGCGGCCCGTCTGGTACGCACCGCCCGAACGTGGGTTTGAGCGGGAGTTGAAAAAGCGTATTGATTATTTTGCCAAGCTGCGCGCCAAGCGGCATTCGGAATAGGGGGCGCCGTGGTGGTTGACAAAACCACCCCTTCGGCACAGATAGCGGCGATGATCACAACACTTCTTCAAGTCGCGCTTGGGGGCGCAATCGGGGCGTCGGGTCGCTATCTGTCCAATGTTGCGGTGATGCGCATGATTGGGCCGGGCTTTCCCTATGGCACGCTGTTTGTGAACATCGTCGGTTCGTTCCTGATGGGGGTGCTGGTAGTGGTGCTGGCGGAAAAGGGTGGCGCGCGCCTGGCGCCCTTCCTGATGACCGGAGTTCTGGGCGGCTTCACGACGTTTTCAGCCTTTTCGCTGGATGTGTTCACCATCTGGGAACGTGGGCAGATTGGCACCGCCGGGGCTTATGTTGCAGGTTCGGTTCTTCTGTCCATCGCCGCATTGGTCGCCGGCGCTTTGGCGACGCGTGGGGTGTTGGCATGAAGGATGCAGTGAAACTTCTGACCGTCTCGGTTGATGAGGGGGAGCAGCGGCTGGACCGTTGGTTCAAGCGCCGGTTTCCGCAGTTGACGCAAGGCGCTGTTGAAAAGATGTGCCGCACCGGCCAGGTCCGCGTTGATGGCGGCAGGGCAAAAGCCGCAGACCGAGTCGCGCCGGGGATGGAAATCCGGGTGCCGCCACTGCCAACCGGCGACGCACCCTCGCGCCCGCTGCGGGATGGGGTTTCGGCGGCCGATACCAAGATGATCATGGATTGCGTGGTCTTCAGGGACGAACACCTGATCATCATCAACAAGCCGCCGGGCTTGCCAAGTCAAGGTGGCTCCGGCCAAGGGGACCGCCATGTTGACGGCCTGACCGAGGCGTTGAAATTTGGTTACAAGGACCGCCCGAAGCTGGTGCATCGCTTGGATAAGGACACCTCTGGCCTGCTGATGCTGGCGCGGACTGACCGCGTGGCGCGGGCGCTGTCAGAGGCATTGCGCCATCGCAATACCCGCAAGATCTATTGGGCGGCGGTGGCGGGCGTGCCGAACCCGCGCAAGGGGTCGATCAAATACGGGCTGATGAAGGCGCCGGGCCGGGGCCGGGGCGGTGAGGGGGAAAAGATGCTCTGCATCCACCCCGCCAAGATGGCCGACCACCCGGAAGCCAAGCGCGCCCAGACCGATTTTTTCGTCCTGTGGTTTCTGGGCAGCCGCCTGTCATGGATGGCGCTGGAACCGGTTACCGGGCGCACCCACCAGCTTCGCGCCCATATGGCAGAGCTTGGTCACCCGATTCTGGGGGACGGCAAATATGGCGGCTCGGGGTCGGAAAACCTTGGCGACGGCTGGGGTGCCTCGATCGGCGGTGAGGTCAGCCGCAAGTTGCATCTGCACGCCCGCTTTCTGACCATTGAGCACCCCATTACCAAGGCGATGATGACCTTCACCGCCCCACTGCCCGACCACATGGCACAGACCTGGAAAGCGCTCGACTGGGGCGTGAACGACGTGCCCGCC
>NZ_JAKDLJ010000401.1 GCF_030452865.1 Pseudorhodobacter sp. | reverse complement strand
CGCGCAGGATGGGGGCTGTGATGCAACCGGGGACGCAGTTGGCGGTGAGATGGCGCGCGCGGTTGGAAGATCATATCGGCAGCTTCTCCGTCGAGCCGTTGCTGTCGCGCGCCGGTGTGTTGGGCGACCGTCTGGCATTGGCAGGGTTAACCGCGATCTGCGCAATGTTGCGCGTGGCGCTGCCAGAGCGCGAGGCGCATGAGCCGCTATGGCGGGCAACGATGGCGCTGCTTGCGGCGCTGGAGCATGATCCGCAGTGGCCGTCGTTGTATCTGCGCTGGGAGATGACCTTGCTGGAGGAGTTGGGCTTTGGTCTCGACCTGAGCCGCTGCGCGGTCACCGGCGCGCGCGATGATCTGGCGTTCGTCAGCCCGAAAACCGGGCGCGCGGTCAGTCGCTTGGGCGCGGGAGATTGGGCGGACCGGTTGTTGCCGCTTCCGGCATGTTTGATGGGGCAAGGTAGCGCGCGTGCCGAGGAATTGATGCAGGGGCTTGCCGTCACCGGCCATTTCCTCGGGCGGGAACTGGCACCGATGACGGGAAACCGACCGCTGCCGGAGGCGCGTGTGCGTTTGATGGCATTGTTGGAGAAACACAAATGAACCAAGGCGCGGCGGGACTGGTCATTATCGGCCATCCGGCGAAAAGCAGCTTCAACCACGCGCTGGCGCAGCGGGTAGTTGACGTGTGGCTGCGCGCGGGGCTGAAGGTCACGCGGTTTGATTTGGCGGCGGAAGGGTTCGCCCCCTGCCTGTCGCCGCAGGAGGCACGAGGTCTGCCAAGTGATGAGCCGGCGATCCGCGCCCATATTGCTGCATTGACGGGGGCGGACCATCTCGCCGTCGTGCATCCGGTGATGTGGGGCATGCCGCCTGCGGTGGTCAAAGGCTGGATTGACCGGGTTTTCGCGTTGCACGAAGCCTACACCTTCCCCGACGGCGCCGCCGAGGGGTTGGAGGCGATTGGCCTGTTGCGGCTGAAAACCGCTTTGATCCTCAACACATCCAATACCCCGCCGCTGCGAGAGGCGGAACGGTTTGGCGACCCGCTTCACCGCATCTGGCGCGACTGCATTCTGGGCTATTGCAGTGCTGCGCGGATGGAGCGGCGCTGTTTTGCGCCACTTGTCCCCAGTGAGGCTGCCACCCGCGCCGCATGGCTTGATGAGGCCAGCGCCCTGGCCCGAACTGCGCTGACATGAGGTTGCGATACCAAATGCGGCACGGGTTGTCGTTTCTGACCCAAGCTGTCGCGGCTGGCCTAGACGCGCGCCGGGTCGGACGTGCAGATGGGCAGATGAGGTTTCGCGCCAGAGGATGTCATGGCCAATAAATATGTGCCTGTCTTGCTGCGCCACAGCCCTGTCCCGAAAGTGCGGGATTTCGCGTTGCTTGCAGGCCTCGATGCGTCGGTTCGCGGGACGTTGATCTCGGTCATGCCGCTGACTGTTTACGACGCGCTGGGGAGCGCGGAGTCGGTCAGTCAGGTCTATTTCCTCGCCGGGCTTGCCTCATTGATCTTTGGATTGATGGTGCCTTGGGCGACGCGCCTTGTACCGAGGCGCTGGATGTACACGTTGGGGACGCTGTTCTATGTCCTTGGCGCACTGCTGGCGATCAAGGGTGGGCCGATCGCGGTGCCGTTTGCGCTGCTGTGCAACGCCATTGCAACCGCCACCACATTCGTTTGCTTCAATGCCTATGTGCTGGATTATATCGAGCGTACCAACCTGGGAAAGGCGCAATCCACGAATATGCTTTATGCGGCGGCCCCTTGGGCTATCGGCCCGCTGTTCGGGGTGTGGCTGCGGGAGCTGTGGCAGCCCTTGCCGTTCATTGTCGCTGGCGTTCTGGGCAGTGTGCTGCTGATCACCTTCTGGATTTTGCGGCTGGGCAATGGAAAGCAAATCAGCCGCGCGCATCGGCCCGCGACCAACCCACTCGCGTTTCTGGGGCGATTTCTGCAACAGCCACGGCTGATCGCGGGCTGGCTGTTCGCGGTCGTGCGATCCTGCGGTTGGTGGGTTTATGTCGTCTATCTACCGATCTTTTGTATCGAGAGTGGGTTGGGCGACAAGGTGGGCGGAGTCGCGCTTTCCGCCTCCAACACTCTGCTGTTTTCGACGCCTCTGATGTTGCGGGCGGTGAACCGGTTGACCGTGCGCCGTTCGGTGCGGGGTGCTTTTGCGCTTTGCGGGATAGCTTTCCTGCTGTCCGCCTTTGCCTTCGGCCTGCCCTGGTTCAGCGTCGCGTTCATGATGTGTGGGTCGGTGATGCTGGTCGTGCTGGATGTGGTCGGCGGTCTGCCGTTCCTGATGGCCGTGAAGCCATCGGAGCGAACGGAAATGGCGGCGATCTATTCCAGCTTCCGCGATGTGTCGGGTATTGTCACCCCTGGCACTGCCTGGCTTGTGCTTCTGGTGGCGCCCCTGCCGGGGGTGTTTGCCATGGCCGGGCTTGCGATGGGGGCTTGCGTGCTGATTGCGGGCAAGCTGCATCCCCGGCTTGGCAGTTCGCGCCCGTCACACGGTCGCGTGCTGCCAGGGGAGTGAGTCAATCCAGCAAGCGCCGGGCGATCACCTGCGCTTGAATCTCTGCCGCGCCTTCAAAGATGTTCAGAATCCGCGCATCGCAAAGAATCCGGCTGATCTGATATTCCAGCGCAAAGCCATTGCCGCCGTGGATTTGAAGCGCGTTATCCGCCGCAGCCCAAGCCACGCGCGCGCCCAGAAGTTTTGCCATTCCCGCCTCCAGATCGCAGCGTTTGTCATGGTCTTTCTGCCATGCGGCGTAATAGGTCAACTGCCGCGCGATCATGATCTCCACCGCCATCATTGCCAGCTTTCCGGACACGCGCGGAAAGGCAATCAGACTTTTGCCGAATTGCTTGCGGTCAATCGCGTATTGCATGCCTACTTCCAAGGCGTTCTGCGCCACGCCAATGGCGCGCGCCGCCGTTTGGATGCGGGCGGATTCGAATGTCTGCATCAGTTGTTTGAAGCCTTGCCCCGGCACACCGCCCAGAAGATTTTCACCCTTCACTTTGAAGCCGTCAAACGCCAGTTCATATTCCTTCATCCCGCGATAGCCCAGAACCTCAATCTCGCTGCCCGACATGCCGGGGGTCGGGAAGGGGGCTTCATCGGTGCCGGGGGTTTTTTCCGCCAGAAACATCGACAACCCGCGATAGTCGGTGGTGTCAG
>NZ_JAKDLJ010000400.1 GCF_030452865.1 Pseudorhodobacter sp. | reverse complement strand
GGCGGATGACAAATCCAGGCATCCAACAGCGCGCGCTTGTGCGGTGCCTCTGCCGGCCTTAACGTGGCATGACCTGAGCAACCCAACCGGGGGCCGCCCGATGCAGACTTTTCTCTGCCGCATCCTTTTTGTCCTCGCGCTGTGCCTTTCGCCGGCGGCCCATGCCGATGAGGCGGCGCTTCTGGCCAAACTTGACCCGGAGCTGATGCAAAAGGTCAGGGCGGGCGACCCAAGTGCTGCTTATGAGGCCGGGGCGGCGTTGATTATCACATGGGAAGAACCTTATCTGCGCGCCGCGCTGCCGCTGTTCGAGACGGCTTTTTCCGGTGCCAATGCGCAGAAGGACGGGCTTTGGCTCGCGTCGGTTTCGGCCCTGATGATCGGGCGGGTCCATGTCGGGCTTTTGGAATTTCGCAAGGGTCTGGCGTTTTCCGAGCAGGCAGAGGCCATCGCCCGATCCATGAAGGACAATGCGGCAAATATGGTTATTGCAGGTGCGATGGAAGATCAGGCCAAGGCCCTGATCGGGCTGTCGCGCTATCGCGATGCGCTCGTCATTCTGGATCAGCTTTTGGCCTACTATCAGTCTGACCCGGTGGATGATGCCGCCGCCGCCGCCATCAACTGGACCAAAGGCATAGCCCATGAAGGGCTGAGTGAGTTTGACGAGGCGATTGCGGCCTATGGTGCGGCAATGACGTTTTACGGCAAGGCGGAACAGCCCGACAATCAAAGCCTTGCGGGACTTGGCAACAATCTCGGCTGGGTATTGCACCGGAGCGGGAAATACGCCGATGCCAAGGAATGGTTTGCATTGACCTTGCCGATCTACCTCGAAGAACTCGGCCCTTTCGCGGAAAACACCGCGAAAAACTACGTCAACCTCGGCCTGTCGACCTTTGAACTCGGCGATCCGGACGCGGCGATCAAGCTGGCGATGAAGGCGATGCCCTATGTCGCCAACAACCGCACCCAATCGCTGGATACCCAGCGCTGGCTGTTCGAACTGCTCGCCAAGGCCTTCGCGGCGAAGGGGGAGCCGAAACGCGCGATTTTCTTCGGCAAGATGGCGGTGAACGCGCAACAGGCGATCCGCGCCGCCAACTCCACCGGAAAAGCCGGAGATACCGCCGAATTGCAGGCCGAATGGCGACGCCTTTATCAACTTCTGGCCGACCTGCTGATCACCGAAGGTCGGATATCGGAGGCGCAGGCCGTTCTGAACATGGAAAAGGAGGAGGAGGTTTTCAACTACCTGAAGCGCGATGCTCAGGCCGATATAACCAAGACCCGCGCCACCCTGAACGATGCTGAGTTGGACGAGGAGGAAAAGCTGCAAATCCTCGCCGCAATGCCGATTGCCGCTGATGCCGAGTTGCGCGCCTTGAGCGCGAAAATAGAAAAGGGTGAGGCAAGCGAGGCGGAGCAAGACCAGATATTCACCCTGCAAGACGCACTGCAAGCTGCATCGGACCAGTTCGACACCGCGGTCGATGGTTTCTTGGCGGAGGTAGGTGTGGACAATCAGAAAGTCCTTGAAAAACAGTTTGATGCGACCGGAAGCTACCAAAGTACATTAGGTAGATTGCCGCGCCCGACGGCGATTCTCCAAATCGCAACACTCCCCGAGGCGTTGCATCTTTTCGTTACCTTGCCGGGCGTGACGCTGCACCGCGAAATCCGGATTTCCCGCGCCGATCTGGCGCGATTGGTGTTTGATACCCTTCAATCCATTGAGGATGTCGCCCCCGATGCGCCAGAAAAGCTGCATGCGCTGCAACAGGTGGTGTTCGCCCCGATCGAACAGGCGCTTCTGGATGCCGGCGTCGAGGTCGTGATGCTGAACCTTGACGGCTTTCTGCGCTACGTCCCCTTTGCCGCCTTGCGTGATGATGACGGCTATCTGATCGAACATTTCGCCTTCGTGCAATTCACCCCGGCGATAGAGACTCAATTCGACAAGCCAGACCGCACCGACGCGCAAACCGCAGGCTTTGGCGTGACCGAAGGTCACCCCGGCTTTTCCCCGTTGCCGGGCGTGAAGCGGGAGTTGGACACGATCTTCGGCACCGCAGGCGGCCAAGCTGTCTTGCATGGCACAACGGAACTGGACGGCGCGTTCGATGAACGCAGCCTCAAGGTTTCCCTGCTCAAATCGCCGGAAATCCTGCATATCGCCAGTCATTTCAACCTGATGCCGGGGCAAGAGGATGACAGTTTCCTGCTACTGGGCGACGGCGAACACCTACCGTTAAGCAAGATCCGCAAAACCCGCGCGCTCAGTTTCAAAGGCGTGGACCTGCTCACACTTTCGGCTTGCCAGACCGCGCGCGGTTCCGATGGCGACGGGGCCGAGATTGACGGCTTCGGCATCACTGCGCAACTGAACGGTGCCTCATCGGTGATGGCGTCGCTCTGGCCAGTGTCGGACGCCGCAACCCCGCGCCTGATGCGCGATTTCTATGCCGGTATCATGCAAGGCGGGTTGGACAAGGCCGAAGCCCTGCGTCAGGCACAGTTGAAGATGCTACACAGCGCCGACGACACCGAACCCAGCCGCGTCCAAACCGCCACAGACCGCGCCGCCATCGCCCTCGACGCTCCGGAAACACCCGCAAAGGCCGGGCTCGAACATCCGTATTTTTGGTCCGCCTTCGTGCTGATGGGCAATTGGCTGTAACCAACAGGGCTGAAGGCGGGTATCCGAGGGCACCCTTTGGGCGTGAAGTCACCGGATCTGTGAGAATTATACGGTCCGAAAATCGAAGGACGCTGCAGCGAGGCATGGGCACCATAGGGTCCAATCAAGCCACGCCACCCTTTTGTAACTATCGCCCAGCAAAGCTTTTAATCGGCGACTTGTGCCCTTTAGGGCTGAAAGCCGCCGATAATTCGACTCACCGGACAACCATTGCCCGAAACGGGACAAACTATGCCCCGATGGACAACAATCTTGAGTCCTCTCAGCTACACCCGCTCGTTCCGCCGCAGGTGTTGCACTTCATGCAGGTGCCGTTGCGGACGAGTGTGTAGTTGCCACATTCGTTGCAAGCCTCGCCCTCATAACCTTGCATTTTGGCCTTGACGCGCGCGTCCATGGTGATGGAGCCGCTGGCAAGTGCTGTGGAAGACGCGACGGCCGCCTGCGCAGTTTGCGGCACCAGCGTGTTCAACACGGCCATCGGGTCCATGCCCCCGGCCAGTGCCGT
>NZ_JAKDLJ010000399.1 GCF_030452865.1 Pseudorhodobacter sp. | reverse complement strand
GTATACAAATGGATACACATTCTGTCAAGATGACCAGCAACTGCAAAAAAGGGATACCCCGATGCGCCGCCTCACCGCCCTGCGCCACCGGTTTCTAACCGTTGCAATTGCGGCATTTGGCGTGTGCAGCTTCTCACTTTTGGGCCTGCCCCTGCCCTTTTTGTTTGGCCCAATGGCTGCTTGTTTGATTGCCGCCCTTGCGGGCATGCACCTGAAGGGGCTTGGCCAAATCTCTGTTGCAGCACGCACAATTCTTGGCGTAGCGGTGGGTGCGTCGATCACCCCTGCCCTGCTGCACCAACTGCCGCTGATGGCAGCTTCCTTGGCATTCGTTCCGATCTACATCGCGCTGATTGCCGCCATCGGCGTGCCATTCTTTACCCGCGTCTGTAAATTTGACCCCGTGACGGCGTTCTACGCCGCGATGCCGGGTGGTTTGCAAGATATGGTGATATTCGGGGCCGAGGCCGGCGGCAATGTGCGCATTTTGTCGCTGGTGCATGCGACGCGCGTGCTTATCATCGTGACCATCGTGCCGATCTTGTTGGTCAATCTTTACGGCGTGTCTCTTAGCAACCCGATCGGCGCGCCCGCGTCTACGATTCCTTTGCGCGAATTGGGGTTGATGGCAGTTGCAGCCCTGATCGGCTGGAAGGGCGGCGAACGGCTGGGGCTGTTTGGCGCATCAATCCTTGGCCCAATGATCGTGGCGGCGATATTTTCACTGATGGGGTGGATTCACATGCGCCCCCCGGCCGAGGCGATCCTTGCCGCTCAATACTTCATCGGAATGGCGATTGGCGTCTATTATGTCGGTGTCACCTTGCGCGAATTGCGCCAGGTGGTGTTTTCCGGTGTGGCCTTTGTTATCCTGCTGGCCTTTCTGACCGCAGTATTTGCCGAACTCGTCATTCTGATCGGCGTCGCCCCGAAAGTCGAGGCTTTCCTGGCCTACGCCCCCGGCGGACAGGCTGAAATGACGGTGCTGGCGATTGTTGCGGGGGCTGATCTGGGGTTTGTCATCACCCATCACCTGACGCGGATCATTTTGGTGATCACCGGTGCGCCGCTTGCCGCGCGGTATTTCGGGGCTGGCAAAAAACCGCCACCCGAAATCAAGGGGCCGCTGGAATAGCAACAGCGGCCCCATTGTTTCACCAAGCAGTGGTCAGCGGCCCTGCCAAATGGCTTTGGGCACGAAAACCTCGCCGCGCGCCAGTAATCTTGCCGTGCGCAGCAGGCCCGCAGATCGCAATACAAAGCCGTCTGCGCCATTTTCATAATCCACCGTCACGTCAATCGTGCCTGAAGGATGCTCAATCACGACAACCGCCGGAACGCCCGCAGGTGGTTCAAACAGACCTGTCGCCACGGTTCCGGGGGTAAGTACACAAGAGGCAAGGCATTGCGACCCTGTTACAGCCATTGTGGGGTGGCAGTTCTTGGGCATGAAATACCGCGCTGTGACAGTGCCACCATTACGCGGCGCAGCCAAAAGGCCAAACTTTGGCGTGACCGAACCCGAAACGTCACCCATTCCCATACGCTTGCCCGCCTCGATACGAATGGGCTCCATCCGCGCGTAAAAGGCACGGTTCGCGTCCAGCTCCTCGGCCGACTCGAATCCCGTCAGGCCAAAATCGGCAGCCCGCGCAATGACCATCGGCATGGCGACATCCATGCAAGTGACCTCCACCCCGTCAATCACATCGCGCAGGTTGCCCGTTGGCAGCAACGCCCCGCAGGTCGAGCCGACAACGTCCATGAAATTCAGGTAGATCGGCGCCGCGGTGCCGGGAACACCGTCAATTGCAGCATCACCGTCATATCTCACCGCCCCGTCAGGGGTCTGAACCACTGCCTCAATCCGCGCACCGGTGTTGGTGGACAGCACGCGGATTCGGGTTTCATCCGCCAAGGCTGGCACCAGCCCCATTTCAACCGCCGCAGGGCCCACCGCCGAAAGGATATTGCCACAGGTTGGTTTGAAATCCACGGTGCGGTCCAGAACCGACACTTGGGCAAAGAAATAATCCACATCGGCGTCAGGGTCGGCTGAGGGCGACAGCATGGCGACCTTGGTCGTCACCGCCGCCCCGCCCCCCAGCCCGTCAATGTTCAACGCATGGCCAGAGCCAAGCACCGACAGCAACACTTGGGCCAGAGTATCACGATCTTCCGGTAAATCAGCCCGGTTGAAATAGGGGCCGCGCGATGTGCCGCCTCGGAAAAAGTGAAAGGGGATTGCAGTTTGTGTCATATTGCGCACCTTCAGCGGATCGGCCACGGCAGGTCATAGATTTCTTGCAGCCAACCCGACGGAAAATTGAGGCTAAGCATATACGCCAGCCCAAGGATAAATGCGGCAGCCGAGGCAGTGATCACCACGGTGAGCAACCATGACGCCTTGGCCCGCAACCGCAGAAACGCAAGAAAAAAGCCAATCATCGCGATGTAAAAGCCGACAAGTGCGGTTGCTGCCACCAGCCCCCCGATCCAAGCAGGCCCCGTCCAGAACCAGCTATTGCCTTCGTTGCCAACATGATCGCCAACGATTTCATAATCGTAAAAGGCCGGATGGTCCGAACGGCCGCGCAACAAATGGACAAGCAAAATCACACCGAACACGGCACCCACAATCCCAACGCCAAGCGGGAACACACCGCCAAGCATGCTTTGCCCCGCAGCATCCCAAAGCGCCAAGCCAAAGAACACCATGGCAGCCAGGGCAAAAGCGATCTGGATAGTACGACTGGAATGCGAGGTCACAACCACAGCACCTTCAGCACCAATATCATCAATGCGGTTCTTCAAACCGAAATAAACCGACACGAGCGTCATCGCACCAATGATCAGCACGCCGGGACGCAGAAGGAAGCCCCAACCGTTGAACTGCAACGCCTGATAAAAGAAGGTTTCCGCCTGTGGTGCCAGAACAAACCCGATCAGCAAGGCCGGGCGTGGCCAGCCGAACCGCTTCATCAAAATTCCGACCAGACCAATCCCAAGAAGTGCAACCAGATCTGCCAGATCACGGGTGGCTTGGAACGCGGCAAAGCAGATCAGCGCGATCATGCAAGGCGCAAGGTAATGAAACGGAATACGCGTCAGGTTGGAGATCGGTTGCGCCAGCATCATACAGATGCCCGCGCCCATGATATTGGCCAGGGCCAACGACCAGATGATCGAATAGGTGATGTTCAGGTCCG
>NZ_JAKDLJ010000050.1 GCF_030452865.1 Pseudorhodobacter sp. | reverse complement strand
TCACATCGCCCGCAGGCACTGCCGCCGTGTAGGCCGTGCCGGTCCAGCGGTAGAGTTTGCCGGACCAGACGATGGCCGTGGTCGATTTGACCACCGGCAGACCACCGGCGGAGACGATGGTCACCGGCTCCAGACCTGCGGCAAAACTGGCAACCTGCACATCACCCGGCTTGATCCCGCCGTACAAGGTGCGCGTCCAGGTGCTGCCGGTATCATCCCAGCGCCAAAGCACCCCGTCCGGCAGCATCACGATCTGATCGGGTTTTTCGCCGGTCGCAGGCAATGTCGCGACGGGCTTTATACCGATTTGTGCTGCAATCTCCGCCTTCGCGTCAGCAATATCTGCGATGATTTGCGACGCGATATCCGCCGCACCCAACCGGACATCCGGTGTTGTCACCGTGGCCCAACTGGACCAGGAGGTTGAACGTTCAGCGATCAGCCGCGCTCGTGCCTCGTAGACGGTCGCTGGCAACAGTCCATCAAAAACGTCCAGAAAGCCCGTGCTTACTGCTTGTGCCGTGCCGGTCGCCACGGCAGTGCCAGCGCCCGGAAGACGTATCTCATAGCGCAGGCCGTCCGCGATCATGTCCGTGGACCACGTCAATCGAATGCCCCCCCGGCGGGCGGCGCTGCTGCCATCATAAATGGTCAGCGGCGTGGCGGTGAAATCCTCCAAGACCGACAGCACGACCGTAGTCGGTTGCGGCACTGGCGGCGACGGAAGGATGTAATCGGGTGGTACTGCCCAATCTGACGCATCACATTCGCGTATGATCGCTTGGCGAATACCAGTGCGCGGATCCTCAACAAGCTCACTGACCTGGAATGTTTTTCCAGTGTATCCGTGGCGCGCGGAGGTCCAGGTGACGGTATCATTCAGCTCAACATGTGCCGCATCCGGCGGCATGCTGACCGTGTGCTGGATGAACCGACGGCCATCGTTCAGCCAGGCGAGTGTCAGGCGCTGCACCTGATCCGGGAACGGCACGGCTGGCAGGCTGAGATTGGCGGACCGGCGGCCAAAGGCGTCGGATGTCTCCCAAACATCGTTGGTGCGCTGCGGCGCTTCTCGGGTTTCCCAAAAGTGCTTCGGGTCCGGGAACTTTGCTGAAACCGCATTATAGGTGTCTTGCAGGCTCGGGAACGGATCACGGTCCTGTTGCTGGCTTACGATCACATCGTCATCCGTGAAACTGTAAACCGGCAAAGGGGGTGCCCCTGCAACCATGCTCCAGCCAAAGCCGATGTCGGCGATGGTACCCGAACAGGCTTTCAGCAACTCCTCGATCGCGGCGGCTGGCGGTTGCGACAGCGATACCTCGATCCCCGCACGATACATCGGTTCGGTGCCACCCTCGACCGCCGCCGGGACATCGCAGCGGTTCATTGCGGCCGTCCATGTGCTTTGTGGCAGCGCAGAAAGATCGGTAATTCTACCGCCCCACACCTCGCCGCCCGGCAGCGCAATGCCATACATGATATTCCAGATCAGCAGCGCCGCATTCATGGTTTGATGCCAAGTCGCGGGCTGATCGATGCGTTGGGAGCCGACGCCGCCCTTCGTGCTATCCTTGCGCGGGTCGTAAAGGGGTATTCCGGACATCTCGAAGCGATATCGCGGCACCTGCGAGAGTTTTTCCTGATTATACTCAAACGTCAGAATGGCATAGCAGAGGCCGTTCCCGATCATGTCAGCCGTCCAGGGCCTGTCAGGATGGGTGCCATATTGCGCGCGCAACATTGGATCGGCCGTCGTCTGCGTCCCGTCATAGTATTTCAGCCAGACACGACCACCATATTTGTCACCGGTGACGGGTTTGCCATAGTCGGGGTGATCGGTCGGGCCGAATTCGACCCACTCATCCCCCAGCATGAACCGCTCAAGCGTTGCGCCCGGCGCACTGCAAATCTCGATCACATGCGTCAGATATCGGTTTGATTTGCCATGACTGTAGGTTGGGCACAGCGCAAAACCACCCGTGGCGTAATGCCCAAGAATGACGGTTTCGGGTTGGTCTTCACCGCTGACAGTGGCGGAAATGGTCAAGCCGCCGCCGCGACTCTGCGAAGGCATCAATGCGCGTTGTAGGGCCGAGAAAGCCACTGTCGTCAGCAGGTTTGCGGTCAGACTGCCCAGAATGGTGCCACCAAAGGCGATGCCATAGCCTGCACCGATGGCGAACGCCCCGGTCGCGCCAGCGGCTACAGCAGCGGTGGCGCTGCCAAATCCGAACATGCCACCAATGAAACCTACTGCTACGGGCATGCTATCTCACCTTGAAAAGTCGCTGCACCGGACACATCGGTGCGAGACCAAGTCGTCCCGACGGCCCAAGAACATAGACAGCCACGCCTTGGACCAGCCCCACGGCGTCACCATCTTCCGTCGGCAATATCGCGATGTCGCCTTCCGCAGCCGTGGAGACATGGGCCTCATCGAGGTGCGCGGCGATCAGGGCAATGTGATCGTCATAACCTGCTTTTCGCAGAATGCGCCGCCCCCCGGCATAGGTCGAATAGCGACCACGCCACCCGGCCGCCAAATCAACACCGGTCTGTGCTTCAATGGCCCCTGCGCCAAACAGGCAGCAATCATGCTGGCCCGGCAGGATTGGCCGGTTGTGGATCTTGGATATCCAGGCAATCAAGCGGGGACGCCAATCGGGCAGTCGGATGAGCGGTGCGATCATGCCCGCCCCCAAGGCGTGTCGACTGCTTCGCTGATACTGGCATATTGGCGGATCGCATCCCCAGATGACCGGGCGCGCAGCGTGGCATCGGATCGATAACGCGACAGGGTTTTGGTCAGCGCCCTCGCATGCGTTGCAATTTCGATCGAGGCCGAGGCCATGCCACCTTTCGGCGGGGTCGGAAATTTGGCCTTGTCGACAAAGCCGCGTTGGATCAGGTGCGGCTCATCGATCAGCAGTTCCGAAAGTGGATCAAACAACGCGCGATGGATTTCGACCGGCGCATGGCGCTCATCATAGGTTCGGATAAGCTGCAAAAATTCCGGCACCACCTGCGAAAAGGACACCCGTTGCGTGCGGGCTTTCACTCCGACCTGTCGTCGCAAAGGATCGAACTTTGCCATTGTCCCTGCACCGAAATAGGTGCGCGTCTCGCCTCCGATGGTGAAAACTGCGTGATCATCCCCGGTCCAGAACCCGATGGTTTCATCCGCGCCGGTGGTGCGGTTCTTGGCTTTGAACCAGATCAGGTTATGCGCGTGAAAGCTCGCGCGGGCGGCGAAATAGGCAGCGGTGGTGGGGCTGTAAGCGCGCATGACTACCTCAACGTCTGTTTGAATTTGAAACTCACGCCGGTCGTCATTGTCGCCTTGTGACGTCCCGCCTGGATCGAGCCGGGGACAACTACGGCCTTGCATGACGCCTTCAGCAGGGTGACATTTGCGTTGAGGGCAAAACCGGGTCGGATGTTTGGAGAGACCTCGAACAACGGCGTCACACCACCGACACTGGCAGACACTGGCGCAGCCACGCGATGCAAGGCGTAGCGCACTGGATCGCTGCCATATGAAAAAGAGAGATAGTCGCTGCGGCGCAATGCATAGGATGCTGGTAATCCTGACAGGCTGATTTCACGGGTGGTGCCGGAGACCGACAACAGCTTCGGGCTGAAAGATGCGAGTCCCACACCGGAGATATCAAGGCGTGGGCCGGGGCGCGCGAGGTCATAGACCATAAAACGAGCACCTGATCCGCGCAGCAATTCAAGCATCGCCATGACGTCACCGGCCTCATCCCGCGTCATGTCGTCCAGAAAGATATCACCTTCCCAGAGGCGGGTGCCAAGCGCGGCTGTCAGGATCTCGCCGCCCTCGGTTTCAGAGATCTCGACGGCACCGCCGAGCGTAAAGCTCATCTCCCGAATGGGCAGGATCTGCATGAATTGGGCGAGTGTCAGCGGAAAGGTGTAAGCCATCAGCTGCCCCACTTGTCATTGACGATGGTTTTGACTTGGCCCGGCAGCACCTCACGACCGAAGAAATCGAACGCTTGCGAAATTGCGGCATGAACGCCTTGCTGGATCTCTGCGTTGCCGGTGCCGGAGACATTGATCTCCGCGACGAAACGGGTCGGGTCGACCTGACCGCCAACGCCCATTGCACTGCCAGTTGTGGCCGCAAAGCTCGGCGGCAGACCGCCGGTGACCAGACCACCTTCGCGGTAGCCTGGCATCGACCCGCGCCGGATCGCTTCCAGATTGGCGACGCCGATCTTGCGGGTTGCCGGGGCGTCAAAGACAAATTCGCCACCATGGACAACGCCGGTGACTGCGTGATCGGCGGCCGGTCCGGTCCAGCCGCCGTCATCAAAGCCCGGAATTTTGCCAATTGCCCAGGACAGCAAGCCGCCCGCAAACTGGCCCAGAGGGCCATGCTGCGCCCCGATGCCCGAGACCAGTCCTTGCAGGCTGCTGCCAAAGCCCTGCATGGTTTGACCGACCTGCGCAGTGCCATTGCCAAGCGCCGCGACACCTTGGTTCGTCGCATAGACCTGACCTTCGAACTTGCGCATTGCCGTCTCAGCTGCACCCAACCGCTGATCCCAATGCTTTGAACCCTGCGGGTTGCCTTGCGTGTAGCCCGCTGGACGTTCAAATCCGACAAAGGCGCTAGTGGCATCATAGAGATTGGTCGAGGACATCAAGCGGCGGAACGGGCCATTTTCTGAGGTCATCAACTCGTGCCAAGCGAATTCGAGCTGTGCTTGAATGTCACCAAGATTTTCTTTGCCGCCAATTGAATTGAACATCGCATTTTTGCGATCGTTCCACTGGAACAGCCCAAAGGCATTGCCACCGTCGCCGACGGCCATCGGGTTGAAGCCGCTTTCGGCGGAGGCATTGCCCATGATCGCTGCGATCATATGCGGGGCCAGCCCTTTGGCGGCAAAAAAGCCCCAGACCTGAGATTGCACATCTCCCGAGCCTTCAAGCCCCGCACCGCCCAATCCGGCCGTGCCACCGCCTAGACCCGCGCCTTGGCTGAGGAAGGATTGTATCCCCACGCCGCCAATCGTGACAGTGGTGGCGGTGACGGCCATGGATTGCACAGCCGTCGTCGCTTTTGACACCAACGCTGCTTCGTCGACGCCGCCTCGGCCAGTCAATCGGTCAAAAATGCCACCAAGGCCGCCGACATCCTGCAATGTGCCCAGATTGGTTCCGAAAATCGCATTCTTCAGCGGATTGCGGATCGCGAGATCAAAGAACCCTTTTTCGATCTCGCCGATGAAATCCGACAATGCCCCTTTGACATCGCCTGCGCGCAGCTTGTCGAGAACACTGTCGATCGCACTTTCGCCTGCCGACTGGACACGACCCCAGGCATCCGCCTGCGCCTCGATCACGCGGCCAAATTCGGCCTCGGCAACCGCATTGCGACGCATCTCGGCCGCCATCGCCCCAGTCGCTCCCTGCTGTTGGATTTCGCGCTCAGCCTTGACCAAAGCCAACACGCGGGCGCGCACCTCGGCTGTCTGACCGACAAGCGCCAATTCCAGCTGAAGCTGCTGAAGATGCTCGCGCTGGCCCCGGATATAGTCATCCTGCGACCGGCGCACCTCGTCCAGGGCTTTCGCCCGGACCTGTTCTGCGGCTGCGGCCGCAACCGTTGCATCGGCCCCGGACGCAATCTGGCGAGCATATTCCTTTTCCGCCTCAAGCGCGGCGCGGGCGGCCGGGTTGCGTTCCCGCGCGATCTGGCCATCAAACGCGTCCATTCTGGACTGACCCGCGATGTCATAAAGTGCCTTTTGGCGATCGCGCTCAATCTCGGCGTTGGCGCGGCCAATGGCCCTTATACGCTCAAGCTCTGCCTCCAGCCCGGTCAGTTTGCGTTTGCGGATATCGATCTCGGCTGCGGCAATCGCGTTGGCGCGGACGCGTTCGGCATTGCTGGCACCGATAAGGGCTGTTTCGCGGCGCACACCGTCGATGCGGTCCAACTGGTCGCGCACCGCCTCTTTCTTGGCCTCGATGATATCCTGCTCGTGCTGCAACTGCTTTTCAAGCAACGCATTATGCGCCTTTTGCCATTCGACGCTGCCCTTGACGACACCCATCTCCTCAAGCCGCAGATCAAGTGCGTCACTGGCCTGGCGGGCGCGAATACGCTCCACCTGAATGCTGTCCTGACCAAACTGCCGCGCGGCGGCCGAGAGTTCGGCTTCCTGCTTAAATCCAATTGCGATCGCATCAACCCGCCGTGATTTTTCGTCGGCGATCTGTTTGGCGGTTGCCAGTTCTTGTGCGGCCAAAGCCGCCATGATGCGCAGACCGTCGGCGCTTTTAACCTCAATGCCTTGCTCGTGCATACGCACAGCCAACATCTCGCGGGCTTGACGGTTGCGCAACTGATCGACCTGCAGGCTGGCTTTTCCGAACTGTGTCTCTGCCCCGGCAAGCTCGGCCTGTTGTTTGTAGGCCATAACCATTTGGTCGGTCTGGCGTTTGATCACGGCAGCTTTTGCCGAGCCGTTCCAGATCGCTTCAACCTTGGCGCTTTCAATCGCCGTTTTGGCGATCTCGCCAAGCAGCGCGCGCAACTCATCCGACATGTCAGTGACCGCGCCGCCGCCAGACATCGCTTTCTGCAATTCCAGGACTTTGCTTGTCACCGCCTCAACATCGCCGCTCTTGGAAAGCTTGCTGATTTCGTCTGTACGTGCTTTGAAATCATCGTAGCTGTCAGCAGCACCAAGGGCTTTGTAGTTTGCGCGGGCACCTGCTTGTGGAGAAACATCGGTTCCTGCGGTCACCACACCAACCGCAAACGATCGGCCAATTTTCTGAACCAGACCCTCACCAACCTCTTTGTCCAAGAAGCCGTCGATGACACTTTTCATCTGTTTCAACTCAGCGGCGCGATCAAGCTCCAGCATACCTTGGGCAAGACCTTTGACGTCGGCGGTCAGCGACCCAAAGGTGTCGCCCAACCGGATGTTCTGCACCAATTCCAGACTGGTTTTCATCTGACCCAGCGTTTTGGTCAGGTCTCCAACGTTCTGATCAAACGTCTTGGTCTCGCCTTTCAGCTTCATCAGCCCTTGGATGCCAGCAGCACTCAGCGCGACCAGAGCAATCGTGGCGAGGCTTGCCGGATTGACGATTGACAAGAGACCCGCCGCAACACCTTTGAGGGCCGTCGTCCCGCCGCCCATTTGCTGCATCACCTGAACGAGTTGCGAACCTTGTTGCAAGCCGATGGTTAAAGGGTTCATCCCCATGGCGGCGGTGACGCCAATGTCAAAGCCCTGCGCACCGACATTGGCAGTGTTGAACCGGCTGGCAACGGCCGACCTGCCCGGACCATTGACCATGGGGGCCAAACGACCGGCAGCGGCTTCGCGCGCGGCCGCCGCTTCGCGCGCATTGATCGCACCAGTCTTTTCAGCTTCGGCAATCCGCTCGATTTGCGCCTCATATTGGCGCGAGGCCGCAAAGAGCGGGTTGAAACTGGCGCGGACATCATCCAGCGCTGCCTGCCACGCCCGCGAGGCCGCAGCGCCTTCCAGCATGTCATGGGCTTGCGCTCCGATCGAGGCGGAAAGCCCACCCACTGACCGGCGCAGCGACTCTGCCGCCGTTTCTGTGGATGTAAACGCCGCTACCAAGGGCGTGGTAGCTCCGATCGGATTGGCGAGCGGCGCGACCAATGCGCGGGTTCTGGCCTCCGCCGCGCGCTTTTCGGCCGCGACGAGACCATCTTGAGCGGCCATGGTCTTTACAGCCGCAGCGGCCATACGCTCCAGATCAACGCCTTGCTTGGCGGCAGCGCTTCCCGCCGCTGTGGCCTCGACCGACATTTGACGCATGCCGGTGGTGACATCTGACAGTGCCGTTTTTGCCGCACCGACATCGGCCCGCAGAACCAAGGAGAAATTGAAGTTGTTCGCCGTCACTGCTTTTCCTCCCCGAACACACCCAAAGCCTGGGCTTCCATCACCATAAGATCGCCGAACACCTCATTCGCGCGACCCGTCTCCAGCCCGACCCTGCGCAACACGACATCGACCGCACCGTAATCCAAACCCAGCCACGACATGCTGCCCATGCCCACGGCCACCCGCCATTGGGTCTCGCAACCGAGCCAAACCCGGAAGCAATCGACATTTTGAGCCATGATCTCGAAAGCTTCCGGTCCGGCATTGACGTCGTGTTCGACCGCGACGCCCATTCTTTCAAACTGACCCGCAAGCTCGGCGTCCATTTGCACCGCTTGGCGGTTGTCAGCCCGGCCGCAGCGGGCAAGTGCCCAAGCCCGTGCAGCCGCCTTCAGTTTCCCAGGCGGGCTTCTTCGCCGTTCATGGATTGGGTGAGTGCGTCATTTACCGCCTTGCGGAACCATGGCTGTTGCAGCGCCACGTCCAGATCGGGCTCACTGAAGGGCAGGATTTCGCCGTCTCCATCGACGACACCTTGCCAGTTCTTGACGATCCGGCGCGCTTGCGCGACCTCATGATCTGCCAATTCGCGCATAGTGGTCATTTTCGCGGCCGCTTCCTGGGCAGACAGAAACTCATCGCGCGTGAGCGGCTCGAACTGAACCTGCAGCTCCTGCATAATCAGTTTGCCCGGCGCATCTGGATCCGGGATGTGCACCATGACCGGCCACCAATAGCGATGCGATTTGGACAGTTTGAACTGCATGTTTAACCCCTTAGCGAATTGTGATGGTCATCTCGTCCATGCCCGTGACCGGGCAGAAGGACAGCGGCAAGCTGTAGTTCAGAATGCCGTCGGTCTGACCTTGCGTGATCTTACCGACCTCGATGGCAGGTGCTGCCAGCTCGACAATATTGCCAGCCGTTTTGCCGTGGACCAACGACAGGGCCCCACGGGTGCGGGCCAGCGCACGCGCAAACCAGTCAATCGTTGCCAGACTGGTGGCCTCGACCACGGCCTGACCAGTGACCTTGCGGTCAGAAATGATCACGCTTTCGCTGCCGATCAAAAAGCGCGGTGTCACAGTGTTGCCAAGCGTGACAGTCAGTTGCTCGGCAATCGAACTCCATCCATGCAGGCTCATCGTGGTATTAGCCGACGACGCCTCCAGCGGCGTTTGCCAACCGGTCATTGTCACCGCAGTCAACGCCTGATCGGTGATGGTGCCCAACAGACCGGTCATGCTGAAACGGATCGTTGGGATCGCCTTGGGTGCCACGTTGAATGTCAGAGTACCGCGACTGCCAAGCATGATGTGACGGGTGCCATCCACCTCAAAGAAAATCGTCGAGCTTTTGACTCCGCTCTCGACGATCGAATAGACCGCAGAGGTTGCGGCGGTGAGCGTTTCGGCAAAACCACAAGCCTGCAAGAGAGAGGCATATTTCGGGGCGGTGCCAGCAGCACCGGCACCTGCCATCTCGACATCGAATTCGATCTTGGCGTGTTTGCCGGTCAGGATGATGCCTTGGTTGCCAAGATATGGCAGCATCAGATCGCGGTTCACCTCGTCAGCCTCCAACGGCATGAAGCTGACGTTCTTGGCGATGATGGCGTTCAAAGCCGCAGGCGTGGCATTGGTGCCGTAGGTGGTCTCAACCTTGTTGAGGATCGCAAGTTTGCGGAACAGACGGGGCATCATTTACCTCCCTTTTTGACGGGTTCTTGGATTTTGGCGGGCGGCACCGGCGATCCCTCTTCGTCGGTCACCTTGGTCAACACACCGGTGTCGGGATCGCGGGTGTAGCTTCCACCTTCGGTTGGCATTTTGGGCATGGTTCAGGCTCCTGTCAGGAAACGGGTGGTTGTCCAGGTCTGGACGTAAATGCTGACACCTGTGGAGATCGGGCTGCTTTCGCCGCCGATCAATTCACAAGGCGATGCATCGGCAGGTTCCCAGCCCGCCAATGCCGCCTCCACCGATGTCTTGAAACTGTCGAACTGGACGGCGCGCTCGCCACCCATCAACTGATCGTAGTGCCGGATCACGATGCCAACCGCGAATTGCGTCTCCACCTTTTGGCGATGACCGCCGGTGGCCAGCATCTGCGGCCCGGCCCGTTCTTTCCACGGCATCAGGATCACTGTACCGCTTTCAACCAATCCGGCGCGGGAGGCCAATGCGTCGATGTCCTCTGCGATCTCGACCCCGGAAAAGGGTGGTTGCGGCAGAACGGCGCTCAGCCGGTCGTGGATCAAAGCCAACATCACCAGCCCGCCAATCTGTCAGCCGTGAAGACTTCGGGCGGATGATCCGCCAAAATCTGACCGGTCTGGGCTTTTGGGCTCTCATCGCCCGTTGCGACCGGCAATGCATAGCGACCAGCGGACACGTCTTTGAGACTGGCCAGCGCATCCTTGTAATCTTGAGCGACGTGATCGGGTGCGCCATTGCGATGCAAGATGTAGCGGGCGATGGAGACCGCCCATGTTTTCAGGATCGGCGGGATGCTGGGCAGCGGGCGGCTGTAGCGCGCAAACACATAGCCCTCGATCATGTTGTCAGCATCGAACAGCGCCGCGTCGATCACATCCGGATCGGCGGTGCCATCGCGGTCATGATCGGCGATCTGACGGATCTCCGTCTCACCCGCGCGCTCGATCAGATCTGTGATGCTGGCATAGCTCATTCAACCAGGTCCACGCGGGCCGGTTTGAAGACAGAGCGATTGATCGCCATGAAGCCCTGTTCAATCGCGGTGCGCCCAATCGCCAACCAGCGTTTGTCGGTTTCAGCGTTGGCTGCCATCGCGTCCAGCTTGCGCAAAATTGCTTCTTCGGCCTGTTTCATGCTGTTGACCAAGGCCACGGCGTCATCGCTTTGCGGGCGATAACCGGAAACCGGCAAACCGGAATGGGGGAGATCGTTCATTACGCGACCTCTTTGGCGAGTTCGCGCGGCTGGACCTCGTGGATCATCAGGTCTCGGGTGTCGTAAACGTGGAAGTCGCGGGTTTCACCGCGAGCAACGCGGAAAGTGGTGCCCTCGTCTTCAACATCCGGATTGAAAAACGTGACATCAACGGGCCAGCCGTGATTTGCACTGACGGTCACTTTCGTGGTCATTCTGACGATCCTTTGGTTGGAGGGTTTGGGTGCGCCGGGCGGGTTTGACGCCGCCCGGCGCGAGGGGCCTTAGCCCTTTTTCGCCGCTGCACCCTTTTGAGGGGGCTTTGCGGTCTTCTCGCTCGGGGGGGTATCTTGTGGGTTCGGTGCAGCAAGCTGTGCTTCAAGCAATGTGACTTTACTGCGCAAAGCTGCCGCCTCGTTTTCAGCCTCATACAAGGTCGCAGCGAGGGATTTGTTGTCGCTCGCCGCCTTGGCCAACTCCTCCGCCTTCAAGGCGTTCAACACCTCGGCCTGTTCGGCCAGTGCCTTTTCCAAAAGCGTGTTGATCGCCTCATCAGAGATCGGATCGCCTGCGCGAACTGCGATGTCTTTGGGTGCATCGGCAGCGACGATCACAACCTGATCGCCCATCACCACCACGCCGGACGCGATCAATTGGTCGCGGATATCCGGTGTGACAGAGATCGGCTTGCCATCCGGCATGACGATCTTGCCATCAACCTTCGCGGGCTGAAGCAGGATGACATCGACTTTCACCGCACCCTCCATCACGCGGCCCCTGCGTTCTGGAACAGGAAGCCTGCGTCGGCCCCGACCAGATAGGGGCGGCGTTCGGTCGTGGTCGGATAAATCCACGACTTGGTTTCGCGCGAGTAATACGGCTCTTCGACCTGCGGATAGCCGAGCAGCTCGTAGGTGTAGCCGTAGCTCGGCACCATGAAATTGCCGCCGGTCTGCGGGACATAAGCGAGGATCGCGTCATCGCCCCAGATGTCGGTCGCCTGCACGCTGTCGGCAGCCCCTTCAGGCAAATAGACAGCATCGCCCGCGATGACCTTTTCCAACTCGAAGAACGCCGCCAGCATATCGAGCGTGATCGAGTCCTTGGAGACATATTTGAACTGCTCTTTGACCTTGGGATGGTTCTTAAGCGCCGCGGCGGCAGAGGGGCCCAGCGTCAGCACATTGGCGCGACGACCGATGAAGCGACGGATCGCCTCGTTGGCACTGCGGATATCATCGCCGGGGTCCGAGGCCGCATTGCTCCAGCGGTCCGTGCCGGTCAACGCCAGCTTGTGATTGGCGTCATAGTTGCCCGAAGTGCGCGCAAGCTGAGCCGCATCATATTCAAGGCCAAGATCGACGACATCGAGAACCATATTGACCGCATTCGCGCCCAGATCAATGCCGGGCACCTTCTCGGCTTCCTGCTGGTGTTCAATCGGCACCACGGCTTCCAGCGAGTCCTGCAACAGCGAAATCGTGTCCGAGCCATAGCCGTACTGGACGCGCTTGACGTTTGAGCCAGGCGCGCGACGGGTATTCAGCTTGCGGAACGCCTCTTTTCCGAATTTCAGGATGCTCATCGCGCGATTTGGCACCGGGACGCGCGGGAAGAGCACGTTGGAGATGAAGGTGCTGTTGTGATAACCACGGGCGTGATTGGACAGGATCGGGTTGATCACTGCGGCGGTGCGGGTATTGAGGGGAGCCATGAGAGTTTCCTTTAACGGATCAGGATGGTGACGAACTCGCCATCGGCAGCCGCCGAAAGCGCAGTGGCGAAGGCATTGGCGGGGCTGCCGCCTGCGGTCTGAACGCCACCGGCGGCGGCAGAGACCACCTTTGCCCCCAGCGCGATGACGCCGACCGCTTTCACTTGGGCCGTTCCGATGACCATCACAGCGGCGGCATCGCCGACGACCGTGATGGGGCTTTTGGCCACGCCAAGCACAGGCGCATCGGCGGCGGTGACTTTGGCACCGGCCGGGCTGACCAGGTCATAAGCCTCGAACGTGCCGGTGGACGGCGTGGTCAAAGTCAGGACGTCTTGGAATAACTGCATTTCTTGCGCTCCCTTCAGGATACAGCGGCAACAGCGGCCAGATAGGCCGTGCCGGGGAATTTGTTCTGATAGGCGATCGCCTTGCGATGCACCGCCAGACCATTGGCGTCGACGGCTTTGCCATCGGCGGCGAAATCGACGGCTTTGCCGCCTTCGGGACCATCTTCGCCCAGATCCATCTCGCCGAAGCTCACGACCTTCGGCTGTGCATTGAGCACCTCGCGCAATGCGGCGGCCGGTGCGAGTTTCGCCGCACCTTCCGCAAAGCTGACAGTGGCTTCAGACGGCAGAGCGTCCAGAATGGCGACAATCTTGTCTTTCGACGCCGGGATCAAACGCCCGCCTTCGACCAGACTTTCGGCAAAGTTGACATTGTCGGCATGGGTGATTTCGGTTTCGCGGGCAGCAATACGCGCCTCGCGGGCGGTGACATCGGCTTCGCGTGCGGCAAAAGCCGGATCTGGCTGTTTGTTCACAGCAGGCTCCTCTTTGGGGTTTGGATTGGTGGATGCAGCAAAGCCAGCACCGGGCCTGTCCGCATTTTCAATGTCGTCAATTTCTTCAAGCCAGTCGATTTTCCACGGCGGGAGTGCAGTGTTGGCATTTTCAATCCCGAACTGGTCGATCATGAAATCGCGCAAAGCCCGAAACAGGCTGGCGGCTTCTTGGCCGGAACCGAAGCTCCGGGTGAACACCGCACCGGCGTCGCCCGCGAATTTGGCATTGGCCAACCCGCTGACTGCCGGGGCGGCAGCCCCTAGAAACCCGACATGCTTCGGGTACCAGGTTCCCGGCACCGGGTTGTGACCCTGATCGGGGCGGAAAAAGGACATCGACACTTTTTTGAAACGACCGGCTTTGACCAATTCGGCGAAGGCTGGTTCGATCTCGTTCAGATTGGCGAACAAGCGACCGGCGGCGGCGTCATATTCGAAACTCTCCACCCAACCGAACGCCGGAGCGTCCGCATCCGGATGACCCACCACAATCGGCGCCGGGGCGGTGTCAAAGTCGTAAGCATCTGCCACGGCCTTGAGGTCCGCGGCGGAATAGGTGATTGCCGC
>NZ_JAKDLJ010000398.1 GCF_030452865.1 Pseudorhodobacter sp. | reverse complement strand
TGATCGCCCGGTTGGCGGGGGACAGAAATGCGCCACCGCCAGTGGACAGGATACAAGGCGGGCCGTTCATCAGGCGCGCAATGATCTGGCTTTCTCTGCGGCGAAAGAACGCCTCGCCATCGCGTTCAAAAATCTCGGCAATGCTGCGATCGGCGGCGATCACGATCTGTTCATCGGAATCAATGAATGGCACAGAAAGGATGCGCGCCAATTGAGTGCCGACAGCGGTTTTTCCCGCCCCCATCATCCCGACCATGACGACGGTTTTCTTCAGCCGCATCCTGATGTCTCAGCCCCCCGACCTGCGCGCGCACCCTGTCCTCCAATACCGAACCGACTTGCCGCCTGTCCAGCCCCGCACCATCAATTACGGGATTGTTTTTGGCGACCCGACCCGGGTTGGGCGGCGCACGGCCAAATTTTGCGCATTTCTTTGCGCTGGGGCGTGAACTCGGCTAAGAATGACTATATAATAGCAAGAGCAGACCGAACACTTCGGAATTCAAAGGGAGATACCCTGCGGGTTCAGGATGAATTTCGGCGAATGGAAGTCGGGCAAGAAAGCGTTGGCATGAAACTGATCGTTAAGGGCATAGCGATATTGGTGATTTTAGCGGGTATTGGGTTGGTGGGCTTTGCATATCTGGGCGATTTGTCGCCGCAACAAGGCGTTGTTACAACGCCGGTGATTCTGGATGCGGATTGAAAGCGCAGCTTTTTCGGCGGCTTTGATCGGCGTGCTCTGGTCCGCGTCGGCGGGTCTGTCGCAAGAACCGTTGTCCGCGATCGACTGGCTTTCGAGTTCGGTCTCCGCCCCTGCGAAACCCCTGGCACTGCCGGAACCGGATGTCGCCGGCGCGGGCGGCGCGCTGCCGCAAAACGTGATTGTTTCGGTGCTGGGCGGCCCGTCGCCCGATGCCGCGGGTGTTCTGGCGCCGCGTGTCACCGGCTTTCCTGCCAATCTTTGGGGGTTGGGCGAAACCGAAAAGATCGCGGCGCTGATTTCAGTAAAGCGCGATGATGCGCTCCCCTCGTTGCAGCGATTGATGTTGACGCTGCTTCTGGCACAATCGCAAGCGCCTGCCGATGCCGGCGGGCGCGGGATTTTGCTGCTGGCGCGGATCGACAAGCTGATGGATATGGCCGCGCTGGAGGAGGCCGACGCGCTGATTGAAGCCTCTGGCAAGATGACACCGCAGGTGTTCCGTCGTTATTTCGACGTGGCGATGCTGACGAACGAAGAAGACGACGCCTGCACCTATTTGCAAAAGAACCCCAATCTTGCACCCACCTACCCCGCCCGCGTCTTCTGCCTTGCGCGTTCCGGCGACTGGTCCGGTGCCGCATTGACGCTGCGGATGGCGCAGGCCCTGGGTTATGTCGATCCTGCCGATGATGCGCTGTTGTCGCGCTTTCTCGATCCCGATCTTTATGAGGGTGAGCCACCGTTGGAGCCGCCCTCCCCGGTGACGCCTTTGGCTTGGCGGATGCTGGATGCGATTGGCGAAGGCTTGCCGACCTCGCAACTGCCGCTTGCGTTTTCACATGCAGAGTTGGGCGAAACTGCCGGTTGGAAGGGCCAGATCGAGGCGGCGGAACGGTTGTCGGCGGCCTCGGTGCTCGACCCGAACCGTTTGCTCGGCATCTATTCCGAACGTCAGCCTGCCGCTTCGGGTGGTGTCTGGGACCGGGTGGAGGCATTCCAGCGTTTCGACACCGCTTTGCGCGCGGACGACCCGGTTGCAGTTGCTGCGGCCTTGCCGCAGGCTTGGGCGATGATGGCCTCTGCGGCGCTCGAAGTGCCGTTCGCGGAGTTGTTTTCGGAAAAACTGTTGCGTCTGCCGCTGACTGGAGACGCTGCGGCACTGGCGTTCCGGGTGGAGTTGCTGTCGAGCCTTTATGAAAAGGCCGCACTGGCCCGCACCCCTGCCGATACCAATGAAATCTTCCTGATTGGCTTGGCGCGCGGCAGCCTGCAAGGGGTAACACCGCCGGACAGCCTCGCGCGGGCCATTGCGCCTGCTTTCGTCCAACCCGATCCACCCGCCGATCTGATGGCGCTGTTGGCGGAAAACCGGTTGGGAGAGGCGATTTTGCTGGCGATGGACCGGATTGAGCGCGGCCTGCAAGGTGATCTGCGCGGAGTCACCGAAGGTTTGGCACTGTTCCGCCATGTCGGACTTGATGATCTGTCGCGCCGTGTTGCACTGGAGCTGATGCTGCTGGAGCGCCGGGGATGAGTGATGCCGCCGGGCGCTGGATTTCGACGTTTCTTGAGGCGCAAGCGGCAGAGCTTGACGCGGCCAAAAACACCCGGCTTGCATATGGGCGCGATCTGTTGGATTTCGCCGCGTGGCTGGAGCGGCGGGGCAGCAGTTTTGATGCGGCAGAGCGTGGAGATATTGAGCAGTATCTGATTTTCTGTGACGATCAGGGGTTGTCGAAAGCCACCCGCTCCCGCCGCCTGTCTGCGATCCGGCAGCTTTACCGCTTCGCGTTTGAGGAAGGCTGGCGCAAGGAAAACCCCGGCTTACGGATCAAAGGACCCGGCCGGGTGAAAAGCCTGCCAAAAACGCTGGAACTTTCGGAAGTCGAGGCGCTGCTCAAGGCCGCGGCCGAAATCGGACGTGGGGTCGATGAACGGCTGCGCAATGCCTGCCTCGTGGAACTGATCTATGCCACCGGAATGCGGGTCTCGGAGTTGGTGGAGTTGCCGGTCGCGGCGGCGCGTGGGGGCCCGGCGATGATCCTTGTACGCGGCAAGGGCGGCAAGGAGCGTATGGTGCCACTGTCGGCCCCGGCGAAAGCGGCACTTGCGGCTTGGTTGAACGCGCGCGACGCGGCTGAGGATGCGACCGTTGCCAAGGGCCTAAAGCCGTCGCGATTTCTGTTTCCGGGCCGCGGTGCCGCGGGCCATATGACCCGGCAACAGTTCTTTATCCTGCTCAAAGCCATCGCAGCGCAGGCGGGGCTGGACCCTTCCAAGGTGACTCCGCACACGATGCGCCACGCCTTTGCCACCCATCTTCTGGCCGGGGGGGCCGATTTAAGGGTAATCCAAACCCTTCTGGGCCACGCCGACCTGTCGACAACCGAAATCTATACCCATGTACTCGATGAACATCTCAAGGCGCTGGTGCTTGACCATCACCCTCTTGCGCGCAAGGGTTAACTGGGCCAAAGCCGGTAGCGGAACGGTTGAAGTGAAAGAG
>NZ_JAKDLJ010000049.1 GCF_030452865.1 Pseudorhodobacter sp. | reverse complement strand
CGGCGTTGTGGTTGGAACTGGCACCACCCTGTTTCTGCAAGCACTGATTTTTCTGACCGAGCAAGGTGCCAACTCCCCGCTCTGGCTGCAAATGCTGCTGCTACCGATGGGTGGGCTGATCAACGGGTTGATGCTGCATTACGGCTATATGGTGAACACCTGCGGCTTGAAGGATTCGCTGTTTGCTGCCGTGCATGTGCAACAGGGGCATATGCCGTTCAAGACCGTTTTGATCAAACCCATCGCAGCACTGATTACCCTTGGCAGCGGCGGGTCGGCGGGGAAAGAGGGGCCGTGTTCGCATATCGGTGCCTCACTTGCTGCGGCGGTGGGGGAGGTCTTGCACCTGAACACGGAACTACGGCAAAGGCTCGTCGCGTGCGGCGTCAGCGCCGGGTTTGCGGGCGTATTCGGCGCACCAATCGCCGGGGCGATTTACGGGGTGGAGGTGCTGTCAATCGGGCGCATCCGGCATGACTTTCTGTTTCCCGCTGTGGTCGCAGGGGTCACCTCGGTCCGGGTCAGCGAGTGGTGGGGGCTGCCCTATACGTTTTACCACATGGCCCCACTGCCGGAGTTTTCCGAAGTTGTCTTTGCAAAAACCTTGCTCATCGGCATCATAGCCGGGGTTGTTGCGCTGCTGTTCGTCGAGGCGGTCAAGGGTTCAACCCTGGCCTTTGACAAGTTGCGCCGCAGGTTTGACCTTTGGCCACCGCTGATGCCGTTTATTGGCGGCTTGCTGATGGCGGCCCTGATTCTGGTTATCCCGCGCGACTATCTGGGGTTAAGCCTGCCTTTGGTCAAGGATGCGCTGGCGGGGCAGGTGATGCCCTTCATAGGTGTTATCTGGAAAATCCTGCTGGTCGCGATCACGCTGGGGTCAGGGTTTTACGGCGGGGTCGCAACGCCGCAATTCGTGATCGGCGCCATCGCGGGAAGTGCCTGCGCGCATCTGTTCGGGCTGGACCCGGCACTTGGGGCGGCAGTGGGGCTGGTATCAGTTGTCGGTGCCGCCTCCAACACACCGATTGCAGCGATCCTGCTTGGGATGGAGCTGTTTGGCGGCAATATCAGTCTGGTCTATGTGACCGGGGCGGCAATTGCGGCCTATGTGATCATCGGCCATCGCAGCATCTATCCCGATCAGCGCATGGCCTATTCCAAGTCGAACTGGGTGCGGGTGCGGCCCGACCTTCAGGTCGGGATTGAAAAGGCCCGGCTGTCGCATGGCTTGCTGCGCTGGCTCAAGATGCACCGACGCAAGCGGAACATCTATCCGCGCAAGAAGAAATAGCGAAGGTGCCGCACGTTTTTCCGCGCGGCACCGCAAGGAAAGGCTCAATGCTCCGGCAGCAAGATTTCGCGCTTGCCGACGTGATTGGCGGTGGAGACAACGCTGTTCTCCTCCATCTGTTCCACCAGTTTCGCAGCCTTGTTATATCCGATACCAAGTTTGCGCTGGATATAGGAAGTGGAGCATTTGCGATCTTTCGCGACCACAGCAACCGCCTGATCGTAAAGCGCATCATCGCCACCCTCGCCACCGCCAAGGCCCAAAACAAGGTCGATATCATCGGCCTTTTCATCGTCCACGCCTTCAACCACGCCCGACATATAGCTGGGCGGACCGTAAGATTTGAGATGGTTGACGACTTCCTCCACCTCCTCATCCGACACGAACGGGCCATGGATACGGGTGATCTTGGCACCGCCCGCCATGTATAGCATGTCGCCCATGCCCAAAAGCTGCTCTGCGCCCATTTCGCCCAAAATCGTGCGGCTGTCGATTTTCGAGGTGACCTGAAATGAGATCCGGGTCGGGAAGTTCGCCTTGATCGTGCCCGTAATCACGTCCACAGACGGGCGCTGTGTCGCCATGATCAAGTGAATGCCGCTGGCGCGCGCCATTTGGGCAAGTCGCTGGATGCAGGCTTCAATCTCTTTGCCGGCGACCATCATCAGGTCGGCCATTTCGTCCACGATCACCACGATATAGGGCAGCGATACCGGCGCGAATTCTTCGGTTTCAAACACCGGCTCGCCGGTGTCTTCGTCAAAGCCGGTCTGAATCGTGCGTTTGAACATCTCGTTCTTGGCCAATGCCTCACGCACACGGCCATTGAACCCTTCGATATTGCGCACGCCCATCTTGGACATTTTGCGATAGCGTTCTTCCATCTCCCCCACGACCCATTTCAAGGCGACGACCGCCTTTTTCGGATCAGTCACAACGGGTGAGAGTAGATGCGGGATGCCGTCATAAACCGACAATTCCAGCATCTTAGGGTCGATCATGATCATGCGGCATTCATCCGGCGTCAGCTTGTAGAGCAGCGACAGGATCATGGTGTTGATCGCGACCGATTTGCCGGACCCGGTGGTCCCTGCAATCAAAAGATGGGGCATCTTGGCAAGATTGGCGACAATCGGCTCTCCGGCGATATCCTTGCCCAAAGCCAAGGGAAGCCGCATGTTGCTGTCACCAAAGTCCCGCGCAGCCAAAATTTCACGCAGCACCACCTTTTCGCGCCAGGCATTCGGGAGTTCAATCCCGATCACCGAACGCCCCGGCACGGTGGAAACCCGCGCGGACAGCGCGGACATCGAGCGCGCGATATCATCAGCCAAGCCAATAACGCGGCTGGCCTTCAACCCCGGTGCCGGTTCCAGCTCATACTGTGTTACAACCGGGCCGGGGCGCACGGCGACAATCTCTCCCTTGACGCCGTAATCATCCAAAACCGATTCCAGCATCCGCGCGTTTTCCTCCAGCGCATCCTCCGACAGCGTATGGCGCTGTACGGTGTCAGGACTGCTGAGCAGGCCAAGCGGAGGCAGGTCGAATTCAATCGGTTTTTCTTCGAACTTCAGACGTGGCTGCGCCTCTGCCAATGCCTGACGTGAGGGTGCCATCGGTTTCTTGCTGGCGGGCTGCACAAGACGGCGGGCGTCCAGCGCGGTCGCATGTCCGACGGGCGCGGAAACACGGATGATCTGCGGCTCCGGCATGGAATCCTCGTCAATTCCGAACTCTGTGACGTCATCGGAATAATCGTCATCATCTCGCGCGAAATGCGCCGCATCGCCGTTGGCATAGCCCGCTTGGAAATCCTGTTCCCATTGTGTGTCAGCATCGGAATAACCCGTATTGGCAGCTTCCGCCTGCCAACCTGTCTGCGGCGCTGCGGGAAGCACTGTCCGGCTGGCCGATTGCAGCGAGAGACGCGGTTGCGGGGCGGCGGTCGCGATCACAGGCGGCTCTGCCGGAAGCGCTATCGGGGCGACGTTCCGGCGCGTTGCGATCAGTGGCACCGGGCCACGACGCCCCATGACGGGCGGTTCGCGCCGGGCAATCGCTGCCTGCACAGCGGATTGAACCGTGACCGGCTGACCCACAGGCTGACGCACGCGCGAACGGATCACATCATTGATGCGCGCTTTAATCCGGTCTTCGCTCGGCAGGTAGGTGGCCGATACATCGTCCACAACCTCCTCCTCGGCCTGATGTGTTGCGGCACGGCGTATCATCATCGGCACGCGGGCAAGCAAGCCGGGCTTTTCGGCAGCCTTGCCCACAGTCCGGTCCGGCGCATGCAAGCCGCTGGACCGGGGGGAAACCAGCGCGGCCTCCGGCGCGGCATGGATCGGCGGCTCCGCCGCATGTCTGGCCGTCTTGCGGAAGGATTCGGGGCGGCCAAAGCCACCCGAAACCCCCACCGACCGATCGGCGCGCAGCGGCGCGGGCTGCATCGGTGCATCATGGATCACATCGTCATAGGCATAGGCAGCGTGTTTGTTCTGCGCCGCTATTTCCCGACGCGCCCGGTTTTTCTCGGCCATGGCCGTCGCCGCGCGGGCAGTCCCTGCCGCAGATTTCCCGGCGAGTGACAAAGCCGTTGCATAGGCTGCAACCGTCCCATAACGCACGAAGCGGGCAATGGCGCGCAACTCAGGCATATCAAACCCGGTGACAAAAAGCCCCATACCCACCAACCCGAAGCCAAAGCAAACCGACAGCAGCTTCAGGCCGAACTCGGTGCCGACCGGCAGGATCGCAAGCAAAGCACCCAGAACGGTGTCACCAAACAATCCGCCAAGGCCAAT
Organism: Pseudorhodobacter sp.; assembly: GCF_030452865.1. Classification (GTDB taxonomy): domain Bacteria; phylum Pseudomonadota; class Alphaproteobacteria; order Rhodobacterales; family Rhodobacteraceae; genus Pseudorhodobacter. The sequence continues at coordinate 9,858 of NZ_JAKDLJ010000049.1, read as the reverse complement.
TGCGGCATGCGGCCAATTCGGCCCCGGCACATGCGTCGCGGCAAAAACCGATGCCAATGCCACGGCAATCACCGCAAAAACCACCCGGCCCAGCGCACGGTCTTCGCCCAGATGGCCAACAAAACGAATGCCCCAGGCACCAACGATAAGCGGGATTCCCCACGACCCCAACCCACCGATGATGAACAGGGTAGAGGCGACAGAGGCCCCGAACCGCCCCATCCAGTTGTGAACCGGCGCGTCTGTCGCAACCATCCAACCCGGATCATTGGCGGAATAGCTGCCCAGAATGGCAATGAAGAACAATGCCAGCACAACCAAACCGGCACCCAGCAATTCCCGTCCACGGCGTTCCAGCATCGCTGCGGTGTTTTGATCGACCAGCGGATCGCGTTGTCTGACCTGATAGGATGCCATGCTTTACCGTCCTTGCCCGTAGAGACAGTCGCGAAGCAATGTCAGCCCGCGCTGCGTTTCGTCTTTTGGGGCGACCAAGGCCACCCGAATATATCCTGCTCCGGGGTTTTCGCCGGCGACATCGCGCGAAAGGTAAGCCCCCGGAAGCACCCGCACCCCGGTTTCCTGCCACAGTTTCAACGCCGCTTGCTCACCATCCTGCACCGGAAGCCACAGGAAAAACCCGGCCTCGGGCGGTTGATAACCCTGCATTCCGTCAAAAATACGGTCGGCGAGTTCAAACTTCTCGACATACATCGCGCGTGATGCGCTTACATGCGCCTCATCGTTCCACGCCGCCTCTGACACTTTCTGGATCGGCAAAGGCAAAGGCGCACCGGCAAAGGCGCGCAACTGGCGGACGCGGGCGATGGACTGCACACCTCCCGCCACAAAGCCCGACCGCAACCCCGGAAGGTTCGACCGCTTTGAGAGCGAATGAAACGTCAGTGCGCGTTCCGGGTCGGCACCTGTGATCTGTGCCACCGCCAAAATACCGGGCGGCGGGGTGCGGCGATAAACCTCCGCATAACACTCATCCGCGAAAATCCGGAAATCATGCTTTTCCGCCAGCGCCAGCAGGTCGGCCCAGTAATCGGCACTCGCCACAGCACCTTGCGGATTGGCAGGGGAACAGAGATAGGCAATCGCCGTGCGGTCCAGTACGTCCTGCGGCAATCCCGCATAGTCGGGCAAGAACCCGGTCGCGGCGGTCGCGGGCACATAAATCGGCTCTGCCCCCATCGCCAGCGCGGCGACAGCATAGACCTGATAAAACGGGTTCGGCATCAGAATGACGGGCCGCTTGCCGCCCTTGGTTTCCGGGCATAGCGCGACAGCAGCATTGAACAAGCCTTCGCGGGTGCCGTTCAGTGCCATGATCTGGTTTGGCTGCAACGCCACATCATAGCGCCGCTTCACCCAACCTTTGATCGCCGACAAAAGCTCCGGCGTGCCGTCATTGGGCGGATAGATCGCAAAGCCGTCCAGATTTGCGGCCAGAATCGGGCCGACAAAATCGGGCATCGGGTGGCGTGGTTCCCCAATCGTCATGGAAATCGCGTCGCCACCGCCGGGATGGGGGTCCAGAAGCGCCCGCAAACGCGGAAACGCATATTCTGGCAGGTTCGAAAACCGCTCAGGAAATGTCATTGCTGCCTCATCTATCAGGGTCATAACGCCCCGTTTGAGGTCACGATAGCGAGGGATTGCGCTGTGGTCCAGAAAAACGCTTTGATATAATGCGCTTGGGGGTGGTGATTGTGTCTTTTTCGTCCCGCCTCCCCTATCCCAGCGCCCGTTCCGCCGCCGAACACAGCCGCAAAAGCCGCTCCTCCTGTCCCGGCCCGGCCATGAAACTGATACCACAGGAAGGCTGTCCGGTCGGCAGAGTCATCGCACAAAGCCCGAACAAATTGCCGATGCGAGTATTGCGCAAGGCCAGCAAATTCTCGGTGACATAGTAATCGCGATCATCCATCAATCGTTGCGCATCGGGGGGCAGAATCGGTGCAGTCGGCAAGATGACAGCATCATATCCGGCGGTTTTCTCGGCCCAGATCCGCCGCAAGGCCTCCAGGCGACGCCATGCCGCGACATAATCAACCGCTTTGAAATCCGCACCGGACCGGAAGCGTTCCAAGATACGCGGGAACATCTTTTCGGGTGCCGCCTCAATCACCTCGCGCCAGATACCATAGGCTTCAGGCGTGAAGGTGATGGTGGCAAGGCCCATTGCCTCCGCCACCTCCGCGATCTTGCCAGTTTCGATCCGCGCGCCTGCTTGCGCCAGCCGTTCCACCGCGCCTTCAAACCCGCGTGCCGGGTCACTGCGCAGATCATCCAGCGCCACGCTGTCCAGCACCAGAAGGCGTGCGCCTTTCAGACTGGCTCCTGCCAGATCAGCGGGTTTACCGCCCTCAATCGCGGCAAGCAGCAGCGCGCAATCTTCGACGCTGCGCGCGAGCGGTCCAACCGTGTCAAAACGTTCACACAGCGGCACCACACCGCGCAGCGACAACCTTCCCGGCGTGGTTTTCAAACCCACAAGATCATTCCATGCCGCCGGTATCCGCACTGACCCGCCGGTATCCGACCCAATCCCTGCCGGCGCCAGGCCAAACGCAATTGAGGCCGCGGCCCCCGACGATGACCCGCCCGGTACTGCCTTGGGGTCATTCACGTTCGGCGGCGTGCCCATCACCGGGTTCAGCCCCAACCCCGAAAACGCCAGTTCCGACATATGCGTCTTGCCCAGACACACCAGCCCTTGAGCGGTGGCAGTCGCCAGCACCTCTGCGTCCACCTCTGGGACGCGCCCCGCGAGCAGCGCCGACCCCGCCTCACACGGCGCGCCCGCCGCATCGAACAAATCCTTCCACGACAACGGCACCCCGTCAAGCAAGCCAATCCGCCGTCCTGCCTTGGCACGGTCCGACGCGGCAATAGACATCGACCGCGCCCGTCGCGGCGTGGTCCGGGTATAGATGCGCTTGGCTTCGGGGTGCCGCTCGATCGCGTCGAGAAACGCTTCGGTCAGTTCCATCGGGTTGATCTTGCCCGCCGCGATTCCACGCCCCAAATCGGCGGCTGTCATCCAAAGCCAGTTCTGCGTCATATCCTGCCCCCATCTTCTCCTGAAACGCTAACCCGCGGCGCAGGACTGGACAATGGGGCGCAGGGACAATTGCACCATTCCCGCCATATTTACCCAATGGAACATGACGCTGACATTCTGATCGTGGGCGGCGGGCTGAACGGGCCTGCCCTTGCGCTGGCATTGGCACAAGGTGGGTTTACAGTGGCGGTGGTGGATGCCCGACCTGCCCCGGCCCGCGCCGCACCCGGTTTTGATGGGCGCGCCTATTCGCTCGCGATTGCATCCAAGCGGTTGCTTTCGGTGATCGGGGTCTGGCAAGGCATTGCCGACAAGGTGCAACCGATCCTGCATATCAAAGCCTCCGATGGCCATGCAGGCCAAGGGGCGGCGCCGTTTTTCCTGCATTTCGATCATACGGAGATTGAGGAAGGCCCGATGGGCTTCATGGCCGAGGATCGCTATCTCTATGCGGCGTTTCTGGCCGCAATGGCGGCAGAGCCGCGCATCACCCTGCTCGCCGGTGAAACCGTGGTGGCGCAGGAAACCGGTGCTGCGGCGGTGTCGGTCACGCTTGCATCAGGGCGCCGCCTGTCGGGGCGGTTGCTGATCGGCTGCGACGGGCGCGCCAGTGGCACCGCCCAGCGCGCCGGGATCGGGCGCAGCGGATGGGGCTACGGTCAAACCGCCCTGGTGACTGCGGTGGAACATGAATTGAACCACAATGGCGTCGCCCATCAATTCTTCATGCCTGAAGGGCCGCTCGCGATCCTGCCGCTGCCCGGCGGACATCATTCGTCAATTGTCTGGAGCGAAGAAACCACGCGGGCGCAGGCGATCCAGGCGCTGGGTGACGCGGATTATCTGTCCGCCCTGCGCCCGCGTTTCGGCGATTTTCTGGGAAAGATTGCACTGGCAGGCCAGCGCTTCACCTATCCGCTCAGCCTGACTTTGGCCAACCGCTTTATCGCCCCGCGACTGGCACTGGTGGGGGATGCCGCGCATGGGGTCCACCCCATCGCCGGGCAAGGGCTGAACCTTGGGCTGCGCGATGTCGGCGCATTGGCGCAGGTATTGGTAGAGGCATCGCGGCGCGGTGAGGATATCGGCGCGGCGGATGTGCTGGAACGCTATCAACAATGGAGGCAGTTTGACACAACCACGCTTGCGCTGGGAATGGATACCGTCAACCGGCTGTTTTCCAACGATAACCCATTACTACGGTTGGGGCGCGATCTGGGAATGGGTGCAGTAAACGCGCTACCCGGCCTGCGTCGTCATTTCATCCGCACGGCCGCCGGGCTGGAAGGTGAACTGCCGCGTCTGCTGCAAGGTCAGCCGATCTGAACCCTATTTCGCGGCCTTCTTCGCCTCCGCCGCTGCCTTCATCCGCGCGAGCAGTTCCACCTTGGCGGTCTGCGCGCCAAAGGGGTTCTTCGCACTGCCCTTCGCATTATGCTCTGAATGGCGCGGGGTGTTTTTGGCTTTGTTCGGCATGCCCGATTTGCTGTAATCCATGATGCCCTCCTACGGCGATGCGCGCTTTTGCCTGAAACGGGGGTAAGCTGCAATCCCAAGTTGGCCACAGTCTCTGTCCACCTGTTTCTGGGCAAAACTCTTACTCCTCAGGCCAGTCGAACACGAAACACCGAGCAGCAGTTTCGAGCCGGACGTGCAGAAATCCATGCGGCGTTTGAATGTTCGTTTCTCGTCCATGAAATGATCTGCCGGATGTTTCGGAGTTCGTCAAAACCACTTCAACTGGAATCGCAGCAAACAATTCCGAGCTAGGCACAAGACCGCTTTTTTTCTTATCGTCAGCAGGACAGTACTGCCCCGTCCACCTTGATTGAAAAAGAGACCTTGTGTTTGCTCGCTGCCGGGCAGGTAAACAACGCGATCTCCACCAATTATCCACGACTCCCATAACGCCAAGCCATTTTACGTTCGCCTTGTCCTGATGATTTAGTCATGTGACAAAACTGAACGTAACAAATGTTCAATGCAGTACCCCTCAGAGGGACCAATCTTCCCGGATAGTCGTCATCTTTGGCAAGCTGTAACCGCGCGGCAATGCCCTGCTGGCGTGAGCTTGGGGGTGAAACCACAGGATCTCCCGCTGAGCCGTGCCGGCACACCACCGCGTGGAATGATCAACCGACATTGTCCTTGAATGCCTTTTCAAAGGCCGCGCGTTTGTCGGCATCCGCCGGGGTCTGGTTCGCTGCGCGCCACTCCTCATAGGGCATGCCATAGATTATTTCGCGCGCGGCGTCCTTGTCCATGTCAATGCCACGCCCATTCGCCGCCTCCTGATACCAGCGCGACAGGCAATTGCGGCAGAATCCGGCGAGATTCATCATGTCGATGTTCTGCACATCCGGGCGCTTCGTCATCAGATGTTCAACAAGACTGCGAAAAGCGGCGGCTTCCAACTCGATCCGGGTCGCGTCATCCATCGTTCTTTCCTTTCGACATTATTCGGCATTTCACCTTTTATGTCGTCGCGGCGCTGTTCGATCAAGGGCCGTGACGCCGCAGACAAGGTGACGCATCGGATCTCAAACCGTCATGACTTGCAATGACACATTGCCCCAAAGTGGGTTATCGGCCATAACGCCTTTGGCCCACCAATAGATTTGAACATTCAGAATAGGATCGAGGCAGCATGAGACGCCTTCGCAACGTAAAAATCGTGGCCACGCTGGGCCCGTCTTCATCGGATTACAAGACCATCCGCGCGCTGTTTGAGGCAGGGGCAGATGTGTTCCGCCTGAACATGAGCCATGGCGAACACGCCGATCAGAAGGCGCGCTATGACATCATCCGCAAGATTGAGGCCGATACAGGCCGACCGATTTGCGTGTTGGCTGACCTTCAGGGACCAAAGTTGCGGGTTGGTGTCTTTGCCAATGACGCAGGGGAGGAATTGGTCGAAGGTGCCGCTTTCCGCATGGATCTTGATAAAGCGCCCGGCACTTCCGCCCGCGTAAACCTGCCGCATCCGGAGATTTTCGCCGCTTTGCAAGCCGGGTCCAGCCTGCTTGTCAATGATGGCAAGATCCGCCTGAAGGTGACGGAATGTGGCAAGGATTTCGCCAATTGCACGGTTGAGGTCGGCGGCGTGATTTCCAATCGCAAGGGCGTGAACGTGCCGGACGTGTTGTTGCCGCTTGCCGCTCTGTCGGAAAAGGACCGCAAGGATCTGGAATTTGCCTGCGAGTTGGGGGTTGACTGGCTGGCGCTGTCGTTCGTGCAACGGGCCGAGGATGTGTTGGAAGCGCGCGTGCTTGCCAAAGGCCGTGCCGCGATTCTGTCGAAGATCGAAAAGCCTGCGGCAGTAAAGTCGTTTGATTCCATCCTGGCTGTTTCCGATGGTATCATGGTTGCGCGCGGCGATCTGGGCGTTGAACTGCCGGTCCATGCCGTGCCACCGATCCAGAAACGTCTGGTACGGGCGGCGCGGGCGGCTGCGAAACCGGTGATTGTCGCCACGCAGATGCTGGAGTCGATGATCACGGCACCGGTGCCGACGCGGGCCGAAGTCTCTGACGTTGCGACCGCGATTTATGAAGGTGCGGACGCCGTGATGTTGTCGGCGGAGTCGGCGGCGGGACAATACCCGGTTGAGGCAGTGACAACGATGAACAACGTCGCGATCAGCGTTGAAAGCGACCCGCTTTACCGCGAAGTGATTGAGGCAAGCCGCCGCGCCAACAAGACCACCGTTGCCGATGCCATCGTATCCGCAGCACGCGAAATTGCGGAAACCACCGATATCAAGGCGATCTGCTGCTTTACCCAATCCGGAACCACCGCCAGCCTTGTGGCGCGTGAACGCCCGCGCACGCCGATCATCGCGCTGACTCCCCTGGTTCGGACCGCGCGCCGTCTGACACTGACCTGGGGTGCGCATTGCACGATTTCGGTACCGCAAGGCCGCTTCAAAGGCGCGGTTCTGGCCGCTGTTCGTGCGGCGCGCAGTGACGGTTTTGCGAAGACGGAAGAGCAGATTGTCGTCACGGCAGGTGTCCCGTTCAACGTTCCGGGGACGACCAATATCCTTAGAGTTGCGCCTTGTGATGAACGATTGATTTACGCATCCGAAGCGGAATAGACTCACCCCGGTAACAGGTGTGGAGCATGGTATGGACCCCGATCTTTTTCTGGTCATTGGAATGATCATCGGGGTTCTCGCCATTCCATCCATGCTTTCCGCTTTTTCCGAAGGCCGCGCGCCCCGGCTTGGTGCTTTGCTGGTGTTGGCATCCGGCGCGTTGATCATCGTTGCGTTGCAGAACAAGGGCGGCGGCTACACCATCGCTGACCTGCCGCATGTGTTTTATGCCGTGATTGGCCGCTATATCTATTAGCGCGCCCCGGTTTTCGCGAACGGGCTGAAACGCCCTTGTTTTTGGCTTGCGCTCCGCCCCCCCCCATCCTATACGCCGTGCTTCGATTACCCGTTTGACCGGCCGAAAGTGGCATGCCGAGTTGGACGTTAACCACTCGAACGAGGAGATGGAAATGCCCAAGATGAAGACCAAATCTGCGGCCAAGAAGCGTTTTCGCTTTACCGCATCCGGAAAGGTGAAGGCTGGCCCCGCCGGCAAGCGCCACGGCATGATCAAACGCTCGACGAAATTCATCCGCGAAGCAACCGGGACCATGATCCTGTGTGACGCGGACGCGAAAATCGTCAAGAAATACATGCCCTATAACCGGTAAGGAGAGCCAAAGATGTCCCGCGTAAAATCTGGCGTCGTTACCCACGCCCGCCACCGCAAGGTGATCAAGGCTGCAAAGGGCTATTATGCCGCGCGCAGCACCAACTTCCGCACTGCAACGCAGGCGGTTGATAAAGCCAACCAATACGCCACCCGCGACCGCAAGACCCGCAAGCGCAACTTCCGTGCGTTGTGGATCCAGCGGATCAACGCGGCGGTGCGTCTGTTTGACGCCAGCTTCACCTATTCCCGTTTCATCAATGGCTTGATGCTCTCGGGGATCGAAGTGGACCGCAAGGTTCTGGCTGATCTGGCCGTGCATGAGCCGGAGGCGTTCAACGCCATCGCAACTTCCGCCAAGGCCGCGTTCGACAAGTCGGAAGCGGCCAAAGCCGCCGCCTGAACCATGCCGCCGTGCCCCACACGGGCACGGCGCTGACCAACAGGAAACGATTGATACGGATGCTTGGAATTCTGGTAGCAGTCGCCATCGGCCTTGTGGCGATGCTGGGCGCTTATTGGGCCTATCTTTCCTACACGATTGACGTGCCTTATCATGAGATGTGGATCGGGTTGAACAGCCCGCTCCCCGAATTTCTGCGCAGTTGGTCCTGCCACATCGTTCACGACCGGATCGGCGGCGGACTGCCCCCCTATGGCTGCGAAGGGCTTTGGGACTAGGCGCGGAGGCTACATCCATGCAGCCCGAATGCTGCGGGTAAAAACCGGCTGGGCCTTGTCTTGTGTCTGCCTCGAAATCCGAATCAGAACCCCTCAGCAACGGCAACCAAGTTGACTTGTGGCTTCCCACAGCACCCGCTTTGCCCGCGCTCCTATTCCCTCTTTTTCAGTGCATGTGAATTCAAATCAGGCAGATGATCACCAAAGGTTTCACCAAAGCGGACGCCGAAAGCGTTGCGATCTACTCGCCTTGTGAGGCGTACCGCTACGCACTCACGCGAGTTTGGGATCGGGCACAAACGAAAGTGACCTTCGTTATGCTGAACCCCTCTACCGCGACCGAAGTGCAGAACGACCCGACGGTGGAGCGGTGTGAACGACGGGCGCGGGCGCTTGGCTTTGGGGCGTTCCGGGTCGTGAATATCTTTGCCTTTCGCGCCACCGACCCGAAAGTGATGCGCGCGCAGATGGACCCGATCGGTCCCGGCAATGACGCCGCAATTCGCGCAGCGGCAGAATGGGCCGATCAGATCGTCTGCGCCTGGGGCAGCCATGGCACGCATCTGGATCGCGGCGCAACGGTCACGCGGATGCTGCGGAACTTGCACCGCCCGCTCTTGCAACTGGGCCTGACCAAAAGCGGCCAACCCAAACACCCGCTTTATATCGGTTACGACAGAAAGCCGCAGCTCTGGGTCGCGCCATAGATCAAGGGCTTTCACCCCCTACCTATTGATTGGTCGCCAGCAGCGTAAGTGCATCGACCGTCAATCCCGCACCGCCGACAATGGACGCAAGCGGAATTCCGTCAAGCATGACTGTCATATCGTTTGATCCCGCATCACCGATCAGTTCAACATGCGGGTCAGGGTGCGCAGTGGCGTCATAAACGATTATGATGTCATCCTCATCGGCGTTATAATCGGTGATATGGGCGAATTCGCCATCGCCGAGCCAATCGCCCAGCGTGAAGTCATCGGCACCCTCCCCGCCATGTGCATAATCTCCGGCGCCGATCATCAGCGTATCGTCGCCAGTGCCACCGTTGAGAAAGTCGGCATCCTGATCGGAAGGTTGGCCGGGATCAAACCCCCAGAGCGTGTCGTTCCCGGCACCACCATCCAGCGTGTCGGGCCCGGCATCACCGGTCAGCACGTCGTTACCAAAACCCCCGGCAAGCCAATCGGCACCATCGTCGCCTGACAGCGTGTCATCTCCGTCACTGCCCAGCAGCGAATCGTCTCCATCACCCCCTTCCAGCCGGTCGGCATCCATCCCACCGGCAAGCCAGTCATTTCCCGCGTCACCCGACAGTTGATCATCACCGTCATCCCCATTTATGACATCACCGTCATCGCCGCCGAACAGCGTATCCTGACCGGTGCCGCCATCGAATTG
>NZ_JAKDLJ010000397.1 GCF_030452865.1 Pseudorhodobacter sp. | reverse complement strand
TGGATCATATAGCCAATATACACGATATTGTCATTCTTCAGACAGTTTGCAGACCGGACCGACAATTCCAACTCGTCGACCTTCTTCAGCAGCAGCGGGTTGAACTCCAACCCGTCATCCACATCCGAACGGCTCGCCGATTCCGGCTCATCGAAGTTCACGAAAATCGACAGCTGGTCTTGCAGGATGCGCGCGGCATATGCCACGGCGTCATCCGGCGTCAGCGAGCCATCGGTTTCGATTTTCATCGTCAGCTTGTCATAGTCCAGCACCTGACCTTCACGGGTCGGCTGCACTTCATAGCTGACCTTTTTCACCGGCGAATAGATCGCATCAATCGGGATCAACCCGATCGGGGCATCTTCCGGACGATTCTTGTCGGCGGAAACATAGCCCTTACCGGTGTTGACGGTCAGTTCCATGAACACATCGGCGCCATCGTCGAGGTGACAAATGACGTGATCCTTGTTCAAAACCTCAATCCCCGAAGATTCTGAGATGTCTCCAGCGGTGACAACGCCCGGCCCCTTGGCGGAAATTGAAAGACGCTTTGGCCCCTCAACATCCATCCGCAGGCTGACGCCTTTCAGGTTCAAAACGATGTCGGTCACGTCTTCACGCACACCAGCAACGCTTGAAAATTCATGCAGTACGTTGTCGATCTGCACCGAGGTAATGGCTCCGCCCTGCAGCGACGACATCAAGACGCGGCGCAAAGCGTTGCCCAACGTCAGGCCGAAGCCACGCTCCAGCGGTTCTGCGATCACGGTCGCCGTGCGCGACGCATCCGGGCCGGGGTTAACCACCAGCTGCGTCGGTTTGATCAGTTCGGCCCAATTTTTGTGGATCATGCGAATAGCCTCCATACCTGTCTTCTGCCCATGTCCTTAAGCAGTCGACGCCCGAGGATGTAGAAATGCCGAAAACCGGGCCGCGCGCAAACAGCGCCCGGCCCGGCAGAATAGATGAACGTCAGACGCGGCGACGCTTTGGCGGACGGCAGCCGTTATGAGCCATCGGCGTCACATCGCGGATGGATGTGATGTTCAAACCGGCAGCGGCCAGCGCCCGAAGCGCGGATTCGCGGCCCGAACCCGGACCTTGCACTTCGACTTCCATCGTTTTCACGCCATGGTCCTGCGCCTTGCGGGCGGCATCCTCTGCCGCCATCTGGGCCGCATAAGGTGTCGATTTACGCGACCCCTTGAACCCCATGGTGCCCGAGGAGGACCAGGAAATTGCGTTGCCCTGAACGTCAGAGATCAGGATTTTGGTGTTGTTGAATGAGGAATTCACATGCGCAACGCCAGCGGCGATGTTCTTGCGTTCCTTTTTCTTCATACGGGTCTTATCGCGTGCCATTATTCAACGCTCCCTTATTTCTTCTTGCCGGCAATGGCCTTCGCGGGGCCTTTGCGGGTACGAGCATTGGTATGGGTGCGCTGACCGCGAACCGGCAGGCCACGACGATGGCGCAGGCCACGGTAGCAACCAAGGTCCATCAAACGCTTGATGTTCATGGAGGTTTCGCGACGCAAATCGCCCTCTACGGTGTAGTTCGCGTCAATATGTTCGCGGATCGCCAGCACTTCGGCATCCGAAAGCTGGTTCACGCGACGCGCGCGGTCAATGCCCACAGCTTCACAGATCTGCTCGGCCGACTGGGGACCGATCCCGGTGATATAGGTCAATGCGATGGGGACACGCTTCCCCGTCGGAATGTTTACGCCAGCAATACGAGCCACGCGCGCTTCCTTTCGTTGCGGTTCCGTCGTTCCAGAACCTTTTTTCACAACCCAAGGGCAGCGTATCCGCCCCTGATGTTTTCGTTTGCGATTTTGGGATACCCAAGCGCCGAAACGATTCCCCTAGGGGACGCCGTGCAATATGGGGTTTTAGCCCCCCCGTCAAGGCCGGGCCGTGGTATTAATTGGCGCTGTCAAGCGCAGACGCGATAGACGCCGCGACCACATCCATTTCAGCCAATCCGTCCACAGAAGTCAAACACCCTTTTGCATAGTAATAGCCGATCAGGGGCGAAGTTTTCTTGTAATATTCCATCAACCGGGTGCGCAAAGCGTCTGCATTGTCGTCGGCGCGCCGTTGCATCTGGCCGGAACCACAAACATCACAAACGCCGGGTGTCAGGGTTGGTTTCGTCTCGTCGTGGTAAACCGCACCACAATTGCCACATGTGAAACGCCCGGTGATCCGGACAACCAAAGCCGCATCGTCGACCTGCATCTCGATCACCGCGTCCAGACGCTGGCCCACCTCATCCATCAGATCGGCCAAGGCATCCGCTTGCGCAAGCGTGCGTGGGAAACCGTCAAAGATGAACCCACCCTCGGCTCCCTCGGTCAGCCTTTCCCGGATGAGGCCGATCACGATCTCATCGGTCACCAACTCTCCACGCGCCATCACAGCGGCAACCTTGTGGCCCATTTCGGAACCGGAGGACTTTGCCTCACGCAGCATGTCCCCCGTCGAAAGCTGCACCATCCGGCGCTCGGACTCCAGCCGCTTGGCCTGCGTGCCTTTCCCCGCACCCGGCGGGCCAAGAAGAATGATGTTTGCCATAAGCCCCCTCAGCGTCGCGCAGGCGCGCGAGGGCCACGTTTCTTGCCACGCAGCTGGGACTTTTCGATAAGCCCTTCATACTGATGCGCCAACAGATGCGATTGCACCTGATTGATCGTATCCATCGTCACTGACACCACGATCAACAACGAAGTCCCGCCGAAATAGAACGGGATCGCCAACTGATGACGCAGAATTTCCGGCAGCAGGCAGACAAGCGCCAGATAGCCAGAACCAAGAACGAGAATGCGGTTGACCACATATTCCAGATATTCCTCGGTGCGCTTACCGGGGCGAATACCGGGAACAAAGCCGTTCTGGCTTTTGAGGTTCTCGGCGACGTCATCCACCTTGAAGGCCACGTTGGCGGTATAAAAATAGGTGAAAAACACGATCATCGCGACGAAGAATAACAGATAGAGCGGCTGCCCCGGCCCGAAATAGGCCAGAAGGGTCGACATGACCGGCCCGGTCTGCTGGCCCGAAAACGCTGAAATCGTTACCGGCAGCAGTAAAAGGCTGGAGGCAAAGATCGCCGGAATAACGCCTGCCGGGTTGACCTTGACCGGCAAATGGCTGGAGCCGCCGTCATAAACCTTCATCCCGACCTGACGGCGCGGATACTGGATGTGGATCTTGCGCAGCGCGCGCTCCATG
>NZ_JAKDLJ010000396.1 GCF_030452865.1 Pseudorhodobacter sp. | reverse complement strand
TGGTTGCACCCCAGCCTATCCCAGTTGGGACGAGCTACAGTTTTTCTTCAACCGTGGGATCCAGCGCCCCGATCTGCGCAATGATGCGGCGTTGGAACAGGTGCATTGGGCGACAAACCGGGCGCAGGATTGGCCGCACCTGCGGGTGTTCGCCTATGATCACCGGGCGCAGCTTGAACAGCTTGAAGGCGCAACCCCCGCCAAAATCGGCCGTTTCAAGGAGTTGTGCCTGAAGGCCACCGAACAGGTCGCAGCGGGGGGCGCGGGGTATGGTTTGTTATGCGATGGGCGATTGGGCCGCGATGCGCTTTACAAGGCAGCGGGAACTGGCCTTTGGGTTGGACGCCCGGTCGAATTGCCGGGATCGCGCCCCTTGCGGCTGGAGCCGGACATCGGGACGGATTTCGGCGGCTTGTCCGAATGGCCGCGTGATCAGGTCGTCAAGGTGCTGTGCTTTTGCCACCCCGATGACTCCGCCGCCATGTGGGACGACCAAGAGGCGACAATCCAACGCCTGTTCACCGCTTGCCGCCGCAACCGACTGGAATTCCTGCTGGAGGTGATCCCGTCAAAGGTTGGCCCGATTGCGGATGACACCACCGCCCGGATCATCCAACGCATTTATGACTTGGGCGTCTTTCCCGATTGGTGGAAGCTGGAGCCGATGCTGACCGATGCCGCCTGGGACATCACCTGTCAAACCATTATGGCCAATGATCCAAACACCCGTGGCATTGTCATTCTGGGATTGGGCGAGGCTGAGGAGAAACTGGCGCAAAGTTTCAAGATCGCTGCGCGCTTTCCGATGGTCAAAGGCTTTGCCGTTGGACGCACGATTTTTGGAGAAACGGCGGTGGCGTGGATGCAAGGCGGCTTGAGTGACGAGGCTGCTGTTGCGACAATGGCCGAAAAATTTGCGCGACTTTGCAGGATCTGGGACGCGGCGCGCGCCGGAAAGGAAACCCGATGAACAACACAATCCGACTGACCGCGGCACAAGCCATGGTGCGCTATATTGCAGCGCAGAAAAACGCGGCTGGCGAGCCGTTCATCGCCGGATGTTGGGCGATTTTCGGCCATGGCAATGTCGCGGGCATCGGTGAGGCGCTTTATCATGTGAGGGACGTGTTGCCGACATGGCGCGGCCATAATGAGCAGACCATGGCCCATGCGGCGATTGCCTTTGCCAAGCAATCACGGCGCAAACGGGCGATGGCGGTCACATCGTCAATCGGGCCGGGGGCGCTGAACATGGTCACGGCAGCGGCCCTTGCGCATGTGAACCGCTTGCCGGTTTTGCTGATCCCCGGTGATGTCTTTGCCAGTCGCGGGCCGGACCCGGTGCTGCAACAGGTGGAGGATTTTTCCGATGGCACGGTCTCGGTGAATGACTGTTTCAAACCGGTGAGCCGCTATTTTGATCGCATCACGCGGCCCGAACACTTGCTGACCGCCCTGCCCCGTGCCTTTCGCATCCTGACCGACCCCGCCGATTGTGGCCCCGTCACGCTCGCCTTTTGTCAGGATGTGCAGGCCGAGGCCTATGATTACCCGGAGAGCTTTTTCGCACCAAGGGTCTGGCCTATCCGCCGCTCGCATCCTGATCCGGCCGAGGTCAAGGCCGTAGCCGCGCTGCTGGCAAAGGCGCACGCACCGGTGATCGTTGCAGGTGGTGGTGTGCATTACTCGGATGCCTTCCATGCGCTGAACTGGTTTGCTGAAACCTACAAGATTCCGGTGGTGGAGACCCAGGCTGGCAAGTCAGCAATGCCTTGGGACCATCCGCTGAACCTTGGGCCGGTCGGCGTGACCGGTGCGGCCAGCGCGAATGCCATCTGTGCCCGCGCAGATGTGGTGCTGGGGGTGGGCACGCGGTTTCAGGACTTCACCACCGGTTCATGGTCACTGTTTTCCAAGCCGGGGCGCAAGCTGATCAGTTTGAACGTGAACGCTTATGATGCGATGAAACATGGGGCAATGCCGCTCTGTGCCGATGCCGATGCGGGGCTGGAGGCGTTGTCGCAGGCGATGGGAGAACGCCACTTTAACGCCCCAGATCCGGCGCTGAAAGCCGATTGGTTTGCCAAGGTTGATCCACTGACCGATGCACCCGCAGACAGCAATGCCTTGCCCACCGATATGCAGGTGATTGGTGCGGTGCAGCGGGTCGCCTTGGATAACACCGTGGTAATCTGTGCCGCAGGGACCATGCCGGGAGAGTTGCACAAGCTGTGGAAAGCAGGAAATCCCGGCAGCTACCATATGGAATACGGCTTCAGCACGATGGGCTATGAGATCGCCGGTGCCATGGGCATCAAGATGGCGGAGCCTGCGCGCGATGTGATCTGCTTTACCGGCGACGGCACCTATATGATGGCCAATTCCGAACTGGCGACGGCGGCGATGATGGGGATCAGCTTTACCGTGGTGATCACCGACAACCGTGGTTTTGGCTGCATCAATCGCTTGCAAATCGCGACAGGTGGGGCCGAGTTCAACAACCTGCTGGATCACGCCGTTCATGCGCACCCCTCCTCTATCGACTTTGCCGCCCATGCCGCAGCGATGGGGGCCAGTTCGGTCAAGGTAGCGTCGATCAGCGAGTTGCAGGACGCCTTGGCCGAACGTGGTGATATTTCCGGCCCCTATGTCATCGTGATTGAGACCGACCCCTATCCAAGCACCGAATACGGCGGAACGTGGTGGAATGTGGCCGTGCCGGAAGTCAGCAGCCGCAAGCAGGTGAATGAGGCCCGCGCAGCATATGATAAAAGCAAGACCGCCCAGCGCGCAGATTAAGGACAACAGACATGAGCGTGAAAATCGGCATCTCTCCTATTGCGTGGCAAAATGACGATCTGCCCGATCTGACAGCGGGTTTTACGATGGAACAAGCCCTGCGTGAGGCCCGCGCCATTGGCTATACCGGGGTGGAGCGGGGGCGTCGGATGCCGCAGGACACGGAAGGCTTGCGCAGCTTTCTTGAGGCGAATGATATCGCGCTTTGTGGCGGCTGGTGTTCTGGCAACCTGATGGTGAATTCGGTTGCCGACGAGATTGCCGCAATTCGTCAGCAGGTTGCGCAATTCGTGGCGCTGGAATCGCCCTGTCTGGTCTATGCCGAATGCTCCAACACCGTGCAGGGTGATATTTCCACCCCGGTCAACGACCGCCCGAAACTGCCCCGCGCCGAGATAACCGCCTATGCCGCCAAGCTGTCCGAGGTGGCAAAATGGATGGCC
>NZ_JAKDLJ010000048.1 GCF_030452865.1 Pseudorhodobacter sp. | reverse complement strand
GTTGTAAATTGTCCGGGCTGTTGACCGAGCTCGCACCTGAGCAAAGGGCGAATGCTCGCGAACACTTGAAGCCCATCGTTGCAGATTTGTTGGACTGGTTCGGGCCGCACCGTCTGATGTGGGGGTCTGATTGGCCGGTCGTGAACCTTGCCGCCGATTATAACGCGTGGCGGCACTTGAGCAGGGAGCTGCTTGCTGACGTGGACGAAGACGGTTTGGCCCAAATCTACGCTGGCACCGCGCGCCGATTTTATGAACTGGAGGTCGCCAAATGAAGACCCTCGTTTCCATGCAAGCTATCGAAAAACGCTTCCCCGGTGTTCACGCGCTCAAGAATGTCCGCTTCGATCTGCGGGCGGGGGAGGTTCACGCGCTGATGGGCGAAAACGGTGCGGGCAAGTCCACCCTGATGAAAATCCTGTCGGGCGTTTACAGCCGCGACTCCGGCACGGTTGAGGTCGATGGAAAGCCGGTGGATTTTGATGGTCCGCGCGCCGCACAAGATGCAGGGGTCGGGATCATCCACCAAGAACTCAGCCTGATGAACGATTTGACGGCTGCGCAAAATATCTTCATCGGGCGGGAGCCGCGCAAAAAATTCGGGCGGCTGGATGAAGCCGCGCTGAACGCGCAGACCGCCGAAATCTTTGCGCAGATGCATCTGAAAATTGACCCGCGCACGCCGATTCATCAGATGACAATCGCCAAGCAGCAAATGGTGGAGATTGCCAAAGCGCTGAGTTATCGCAGCCATATTCTGGTGATGGATGAACCGACCGCGGCGCTGAATGACGTGGAAATTGCCGATCTTTTCACCATCATCCGCAAGCTGCGCAGCGAGGGCGTCGGCATTATCTATATCAGCCACAAGATGGATGAGCTGAAGCAAATCGCCGACCGCGTGACGGTGATGCGGGACGGTGAAACCGTCGGGACAGTGGATGCTGCCGATACCCCGATAAGCGAAATCATCTCGATGATGGTTGGCCGTGCTTTGGGTGATGGCGCGCTGGCGCTGCCGGATATCACCCAAGCCGAAGTTGCGTTGGAGGTGAAAGGGCTGAATCGCGGGCGCGCGATCAAAGATGTTTCTTTCAACGTCAAAAAAGGCGAAATTCTTGGTTTCGCAGGTTTGATGGGTGCCGGGCGCACCGAAGTCGCCCGCGCTATCTTTGGCGCTGACCCGCGCGACAGCGGCACCGTTCGGGTGCATGGTCGTGAGGTCGAAATCAAAAGCCCGTCTGATGCGGTTGCCGCCGGAATCGGCTATTTGTCGGAGGATCGCAAGCATTTCGGCCTTGCGACCAGCATGGATGTGCGCGCCAATATCGCAATGACCAATCTGCGGCAGTTTTCGTCACGCCTTGGGGTGTTGGATGAAGGCGCGATGCGCAAAACGGCGCAGGATTACATCAAGCAACTGGGCATTCGCACGCCTTCGGATCGGCAGGAAGTCCGGCTTTTGTCCGGTGGCAATCAGCAAAAGGTGGTTATCGCCAAATGGTTGCTGCGTAATTGCGATGTGTTGATTTTTGATGAACCGACGCGCGGTATCGACGTGGGGGCAAAGGCAGAGATTTACAAACTGCTGGTCGATCTGGCCGAACAAGGCCGCGCGATCATCGTGATTTCATCCGAGTTGCCGGAAGTGCTGCGGCTAAGCCATCGCATCGCGGTCATGTGCGAAGGCCGTTTGACCGGAATTCTTGATCGGACAGACGCGACACAGGAAAGCATCATGAAATTGGCAACGCAGACCATGCGCGAGCCGTCTGACACCGAGGGAGCCGTCCAATGACTTCAACCAATCCAGACGCCCGCCAAGGCGTATTCGCAAGGCTTTCTGCCAGCGGCGCGCATCAGAAACTGCTCGCCTTTGCCAGCCTGTTGATCCTGCTCTTGGGGTTCACCCTGGCATCACCGAACTTCATGCAAACCACGAATATCATCGCGATCTTGCAGGCAACGTCTGTAAATGGCGTGCTGGCTGTGGCGACAACGCTGGTCATCATCACCGGCGGGATTGACCTTTCAATCGGCACTTTGATGACCTTTACTGCTGTGATGACCGGCGTGGTGCTGACCAATCTCGGCTTGCCGCTGCCCCTTGGCATAGCGACGGCCATTGGAACGGGGGCATTCTGCGGCTTTTGCTCTGGTTCGTTTGTGGCAAAGATGAAAATCCCGCCATTCATCGCCACACTTGGCATGATGCTGATCCTCAAAGGGCTTAGCCTTGTGATCTCCGGCACGCGGCCGATTTATTTCAACGACACTCCCGGCTTCAGCCAGATTTCGCTTGGCTCGGTGATCGGGGCAGTGATCCCGTCGCTGCCAATCCCGAACGGTGTTTTGATCTTGTTTCTGGTGGCTGGTGCCGCCGCCTATATCCTAAGCCGCACGGTGCTTGGCCGCTATTGCTTTGCGCTGGGCAGCAATGAGGAATCCGTGCGTCTTTCCGGTGTGAACACCGATTGGTGGAAAATCGCGATTTACACCCTTTCGGGCGCGATTGTTGGGATCGCGGGCTTGCTGATCGCATCGCGCCTGAACTCGGCGCAACCCGCCCTTGGTCTGGGGTATGAGTTGGAGGCGATTGCAGCCGTGGTCATTGGCGGCACCTCGCTTTCTGGTGGTCGTGGCACAATCCTCGGTACGCTGATTGGTGCGCTTATCATGGCCGTGCTGACCAACGGGCTGCGCATCCTGTCCGTGGCGCAGGAATGGCAGACGGTTGTAACCGGGGCCATCATCATTCTGGCGGTCTATGCAGATCAGGTTCGGCGTCGGAAGGCCGCATGATTGAAACCGGCAAAGGCGGGTTTCGCCTTTGCCTCAAGACGAAAACCCACAACATCCATGGAGGAAACACGATGTTGAACAGACGCACCCTTATAGGCACGCTGAGTGCCGCAACCCTGGTGTTGGGCGCAGGCTTTGCGCAGGCACAGGACAAGATGTATATCCCGCTGATCTCCAAAGGGTTTCAGCACCAGTTCTGGCAGGCCGTGAAGGCCGGTGCTGACAAGGCAGCCGCAGAATTCGATGTCAACGTGACGTTTGAAGGCCCGGACAGCGAAGCGCAGGTTGATCGCCAGATCGACATGCTGGCCGCAGCTTTGGCCAAAAATCCGGCAGCAATCGGCTTTGCCGCCCTCGACAGCCAAGCCGCCATTCCGCTGCTGAAACAGGCGCAGGCTGCGGGCATTCCGATCATCGCGTTTGACAGCGGCGTTGACAGCGACATCCCTGTTGCGACCGCCGCGACCGATAACGTCGCTGCTGCTGCCCTCGCTGCGGACAAGATGGCCGAATTCATCGGTGACGCTGGCAAGGTTGCCGTTGTTGCGCATGACCAGACCAGCCGCACCGGCATTGACCGTCGCGATGGCTTCGTCAACCGGATGAAAGAGGCGCACCCGAATATCGAAGTTGTCACCATCCAGTATGGCGCAGGCGATCAGTTGCAATCAACCGAGATCACCAAATCCATCCTGACGGCCAACCCCGATCTGAAGGGGATTTTCGGCACCAATGAAGGCTCTGCGATTGGTGTGGTCAATGGTGTGAAGGAAAGCGGCGCAACTGGCATCACCATCATCGGGTATGACAGCGGCAAGGCACAAACCGACGCAATCCGCTCTGGCCTGATGGCGGGTGCGATCACCCAGAACCCTGTCGGGATCGGCTATGAAACCGTAAAAGCTGCCGTCATGGCGGCAAAGGGCGAAGCGGTGCCAGCCAAGATCGACACCGGTTTCTACTACTACGACAAGTCGAACATCGACTCGCCGGAAATCGCGGCAGTGCTTTACGACTAAGCTTGAAAACGAGGGTCTGGCCATACTGGCCAGACCTGCTCACCTTACATTGATGCAGGAGCGAGACCCCGATGAAATTTTTGCGCTATGGCCCTGTAGGGCAGGAAAAGCCCGGTTTGCTGGATAATAACGGCAATGTTCGCGACCTGAGCGGGCAGATGCCGGATTTGGCGGGCGCAGCCCTTGCCCCTGAAAAACTGGCGCAGATTGCTGCGATGGACGTTAGCAAACTACCCGTTGTGAAAGGCGTGCCGCAAAAGGACTTGCGGCTTGGTCCTTGCGTTTCTGGGGTTGGAAAATTCATTTGCATCGGTTTGAATTATGCGGATCATGCTGCCGAAACCGGTGCTGCGATCCCGTCAGAGCCGGTGATCTTCAACAAATGGACCTCCGCCATCATTGGCCCGGATGATGACGTGCAAATCCCCCGCGACTCGGTGAAAACCGATTGGGAGGTGGAGTTGGGCGTCGTGATCGGCAAGGGAGGTTCCTATATAGACGAGGCGGATGCGATGGCGCATGTCGCCGGGTTTTGCCTGATCAACGACATCTCGGAACGAGAGTTTCAGATTGAGCGGCAAGGCACCTGGGACAAGGGCAAAGGCTGCGATACCTTTGGCCCAACCGGCCCTTGGTTGGTGACGCCCGATGAGGTGGGCGATTTCGACAACCTGAAAATGTGGTGCGATGTCGATGGCAAACGCTATCAGAACGGCTCCACGTCCACGATGGTCTATAAGGTGCCGTTCCTGGTTTCCTATTGCTCGCGCTTCATGTCGCTGCAAGCGGGGGATATCATCTCCACCGGCACACCGCCCGGCGTTGGCTTGGGCCAAAAACCCCCGGTCTATCTGAAAGGCGGCGAGGTCATGCGCCTTGGGATTGAGAAGCTTGGTGAGCAAACGCAGCGCGTTCTGGGGGCGTTGAAATGAGCAAAATCATTGGCTTGCGGACCATCGACGTTCGTTTCCCAACTTCAAAATCGCTGGACGGCTCGGATGCGATGAACCCTGACCCAGACTATTCGGCGGCTTATGTCATTCTGGATACCGATGGCGGGCATGAAGGTCACGGGCTGACCTTTACCATCGGGCGTGGCAATGAGATTTGCACGGCGGCGATTGCGGCGCTGCGCCCGCTGATCGTGGGTCTGGATACCGAATGGATTGCCGCCGATATGGGCCGGTTCTGGCGTCATATCACCTCTGACAGCCAGTTGCGCTGGATTGGGCCGGACAAGGGCGCGATCCATCTGGCAACCGGGGCCGTCGTCAACGCGGCATGGGATTTGTGGGCCAAAGAGGCGGGCAAGCCGGTCTGGCAACTGGTCGCGGAAATGACGCCCGCCGAATTGGTGCGCTGCATTGATTTCCGGTATCTGACCGATTGCATCACGCCCGAATGGTCGCTGGAGTCTCTGACCAAACAGGCTGTGGGCAAGGCCGACCGCATCGCCACACTGAAGCGCGAGGGTTACCCTTGCTATACCACATCCGCCGGTTGGTTGGGCTATGACGACGCCAAGCTGCGGCGGCTGTGCCGTGAGGCGGTGGATGCGGGCTTCAACTATATCAAGATGAAGGTCGGCCGTGATCTGGACGACGATATCCGCCGCCTGACTATCGCGCGCGATGAATGCGGCCCAGGCGTCAACCTGATGATCGACGCCAATCAAGTGTGGGAGGTTGATCAGGCGATTGATTGGGTCAAAAAGCTGGCCTTCGTGAACCCGTGGTTTATCGAGGAACCCACCAGCCCCGACGACATCGAAGGCCATCGAAAAATCCGCGAAGCCGTGGCCCCGGTGCAAGTGGCAACCGGAGAGATGTGCCAGAACCGCATCATCTTCAAACAGTTCATCATGCGCGGCGCGATTGACGTGGTGCAGATCGACAGTTGCCGGATGGGTGGCTTGAACGAGGTTCTGGCTGTCATGTTGATGGCCGCGAAATATGACCTCAAGGTCTGTCCGCATGCGGGCGGTGTGGGGCTGTGCGAATATGTGCAGCATATGTCGATGATCGACTATCTGTGCATCGCAGGCACCCGCGAAGGCCGCGTGATCGAGTATGTGGATCACCTGCATGAGCATTTCATCGACCCCTGCGTCACTCAGAACGCCGCCTATATGCCGCCCGTCCTGCCGGGGTTTTCCATCGAAATGAAGCCGGCATCCTTGAAGGAATATGAATTCAAGGGGCGCGGCTGATATGGATCTGGGTCTGCAAGGCAAGGTCGTTCTGGTGACGGGTGGCGCATCCGGGATTGGCGCCGCGATCTCGGCCTCGCTTGCCGCGGAGGGCGCGGTGCCGGTGGTGCTGACCCGCCGCGCGCCGGAGCCGGATTTCATGGCTGACCTGACCGCCAAAAGCCCCCAAGCATTGGCGATTCTCACCGAGCTGACCGACGATGCGCAATGTCGCGCGGCGGTTGATCAGGTCATCGCCGCGTTGGGCCGGATTGACGGATTGGTCAACAACGCCGGGGCCAATGACAGCGTGGGGCTGGAGGCTGGCCCGGATGCTTTCCGCGCGTCGATTGAACGCAACCTGACCCATTACTACACCATGGCGCATCTGTGCGCGCCACATCTGCGGGCGAGCAAGGGGGCAATCGTCAACATCTCGTCGAAAACGGCGATTACCGGGCAAGGCAACACCTCGGCCTATGCCGCCGCCAAGGGGGCGCAACTGGCGCTGACCCGCGAATGGGCGGCGGCACTTGCCAAGGATGGCGTGCGCGTGAACGCGGTGATCCCGGCGGAAAGCATGACGCCGCTTTACGAACGCTGGATGCAGACCTTTGACGATCCCGCAGCGCAACTTGCAGAGATCACGCGCCGGATCCCCTTGGGGCATAGAATGACCAGCCCCGCCGAATTGGCTGACCAAACGGTGTTTTTGCTGTCTGATCGCGCAGCCCATACCACCGGCCAATGGATTTTCGTTGATGGTGGATACACCCATCTGGACCGCGCGCTCGACGCTGAGCGATAAAGACAGTCAGGCCCGACGCTGGCTGGCAGGGCTGGGGTCCCTTTGCGCGTCTGCTGGCCTTTATTTCGGTCTTTTGTGTGGGCGGCGCACCCTACCGAGAATCCGGCGGTGGCAGCCACACGCAACACCGGGTTCATACCGGTGGCGATTTGCTGGATAGCAACCCCTGAAAGATGGAGGCCCTCAAGGGCGCTCGCATCTACGTTGATCATCTCGTCTGTTTTCGAAGACCCGCAGGGGCTGCGTCTGTCTTTCGGCGATGGGGGTCATTGGGCTTGCCAGTGACTTACAATCGACCCTTCTGTTCCCGGTTTCCCAGAAATCTGAAAACGCGGCTTGCTTCTCGGCAAGGAAAACTGGTTGTTCTGATGCCCCGTAGGGTGTTGAAACGGTTATCATCACTCCTGTGGGGAGGGTTGAGTTCGTGTTGCAGTATTCGCTGATGGAATCAGTTCTGTGTAAATGCTTTTCAGGGCTTTACGACAAAACGTCATCTTCCAACAGGAAGGAACCGCAATGAGCCTCAATCCCCGGATAGGAGATATGAAGATTGTTTCAATCCCTCTGGTAGGAGGAAAAGAACGCGCCATTTTCCCTCGATAATCGAGAAAAAAGTTTTGTTTCCAAATTCCCGAAGGGAATGCAGAACATATGTGGTCAAGAGTAGTCATCGGCAGGAGCCAATAACGCCTCAGGGCTTCAGGACAATGCAGTGTGCAGAGTCTCGAAAACATGGATTTGATCGTGGTAGATGGAAACCTTGTGGGCCTCTGCACTGACCACGCCGCTCGGGACGTATCATTTGCCTTTCAACAGGACCGATATCATCCACCAATGCGGCGGCGTTGTGACGACAATGTGAATTCATCTGGAGTTGTCAGGATCAGGGGTTGCAAAGCCGCTCAATTGGCTCGCCAGCAGGTCGGGGCGCGTGCTGAACATCTGCAAGGCCAGGCTGAACTCCGGACCATAGGGGCGGGCATGCACGGTCCAATCAGCAGAGACACGCAGCCCCGCGCGCCGGGCGAGTGCGATCAGGATCAAGCGCCAGACATGGCCGTTACCGTCCAGAAATGGATGAATACGGAAGAACCGAAACGTCATGTCCGCAAGGGCTGGCAGGCAATCCGGCTGCCTCTGGGTGTTCCAGAAGATTTGCATGTCCTGTTGCAAAAGCTCCATCTGTGCGGCAACGCGGTCCGGTGCGTCACAGGGGTCGGCCCGGCGAAGCCCATCAGCCGTTCCCTTCACCAGAACCACCCGCCGCGCATTTTGCAACCGGGTGCCGGGCGTGCCGCGAAACCCTCCGACTGCTTCAGGCATGGACGGGCAAAGCCCATGGAACAGGTAGCAATGGGTCGCGGTTGGGTGCAGCGCAAGGTGTCGCAACTGCTCCGGCACGGCAGAGCGAAACCGGGTTTCCGCGGTATCGCAACGCTGTTCCAACAGCGCCCTTTCGGCGGCTGTCGCGGCAAGCGTGATCTGTGTTGGCTTCGCCGGTACCGGTTCGGCAGACCCGCTGTCACGCAGCATGGAGCGGTTGGAAACGAAGCGCGGATGCCGCGAAATTGCCAAGTTTTTTCATCAAAAGCGACATAGTTGGATGCCATTCCCCGCGCTGTATCGACCATTTTAAGGATCGTAGCATAAATGAAAGAGGTTCTGTTCTCCAGCATGGATGGCGGCGTATCGCACCGCATTCAGATCCTCAAACAATTGTCCTATGTCCGAGACATTGCAATGGCGGTGAATGATCCGGTCGATGTCCAGATCATGGTGTTCGCCTTTACGACATCGAAATCGCCGAGGCGATCAAATCGCTGGTCAGGGAATGCGCCGGTGTCAGTGTTCGCCTGATTGCGGATTGGAGTCAGGGTGCGCCCGGAACCTCCAGCGTTGTGCCGGGCCTGGCCGCCGATGGATGTGACCGGATCGCGGTGAAGCTAAAACTCGATCTGCCGTATGTCACCGATCAATCGACCGGTCAGGTCCGCTGGAGCTATCGCTCAAGCCACGGGATGCTGCATCACAAGACGCTGCTGATCAGCGTAGCGGGCATGCCGGAGCGGTTGCTGCTTGGCAGCTTCAACTGGAGCACGCACGGCACCCAGGCCTATGAAAACACGATGCTGCTGTCGCGCGAGCCGGAAACCGATGCCGTTCTCGGTGCGTTCGCCTCCGAATTCGACGGGTTGTGGCACGATCCCCGCATAACCGCCCATCCTGACGTTGCGGCAAGGTTGGCGATCATTGCGCGCAAGAAAGTGCAGGCCGGAGGCAGTATGCATGATCTTGTCGACCTGCACGAGATCTTGGAAACTCCGGCGCCGCCCGAAACGCCGCGCGGCAACATCAGGATCGAGAATGGTCGCATCCTTCCGGCTTTTGCGGGTCGCCACCTGACCAGTCTGACGGCGCATTACGGGTTCTCGCCCCTTAATAACCAGCGGAACATGCAACTTCTGCGCCCGTCAGGGGCCAGAAAACCCGCACCCCTGTCGGTCAACGCGGTGGCGCTGGAGGCGATCCGGTCAATTCCGCCGGGTGATCCGATCAAGGTTGCAATGTACGCAATGTCGCCAAGGGTGCCCGAATTCGGCGCTTTGCTGGAAGCCGCACGTCGCGGTTGCCCGGTGGATATTCTGCTGGATCGCAAGATCGGGGCGGAGTTGGCGCGGGATCTGACCCTCCGGCCGAAAACCGAAAACTTGCCGATCGAGGTCAGGACAACGCGGCGCAGGATGCACCAGAAATACATTGTCGCCCCGCGCAACGGCGTCGTTGTCACCGGGACCGCCAACATGACCATCGATTCAGCGCAGCGCCATGCCGAACATCGAATCCTTTTTCGTGACGATGCCGCACTCAGCGCCAGGTTCGCGCAGGATTTTGAAACGATCTGGCAACGCCTCTGATCCATAAATATTCGGAAATTATTGTTTTCAAATAATAAATCGCGATGTTGATTCAATGTTTCCGCATTCCGGGCATGCCGACGCCACAGTTTGACCGTATGCTGACAACGGCAGGCACCTCGCGGACAAGCAGCGCACATGGCGATCTACAACGGAACCTCATCAGGCGACCAGATTGACGGCAGCGTCGATCCCGACGAAATCCATGGCGATGACGGCGACGATCTGCTTTACGGGCACGGCGGCAACGATTCCATCTATGGCGATCACGGAGACGACACGCTGCACGGTGGCGAGGGCGACGATACGTTGCACGGTGGCACCGGTCAGGATCACCTTTTCGGGGGCAACGGCGATGACTCCCTCGATGGCGGCTCCGGCAACGATACGCTGGAAGGCGGCGACGGCAATGACACGCTTGTCGGCGGCGAGGCGACAGATCGGACGGTCGACCGCGTCGCATTCAAATGGCACGATATCCCCGACCCCCAGGATGGCGGTCAGATAGACGACGGCGACAAAATCACCTCCGGCACGCAGGCGGTCGAAGGCGTGAATGTCAGCTACGCTGTCACAAAGGGAATCGGTCGGTTCGAGAATGAGAACCAGTATACCGACGGGATCGACGCGGGCGATGGCACCATCGACCCAAACAGCGCGCTGGATATCTACAACAGCGGCAAGGTGCAGCTCGGGTTCTCCGAGGCGGTGGAAAATGTTGAATTCCGCGTCAACAACTTCGATGCCGCCAACGAACATCTGGTCATTCGCGCTTATGACGCCACGGGCAATCAGATCGAATTCACCGCGACGCTCGGTTCGAATGTCGGCGGCAAGGATACCGACGCGATCCTCGGTGACGACACGTTTGAGGGGTTGGGCGGCGAGTATGACGATATCGACCCCGAAGGTTCGCTCTTTATCCACATTCCCGGTCCGGTGGCGCGGATCGAAATGGATTTCACCAGCATCAAACAGTGGACGCTGACGTTTACGGATGTTTATTTCGATGACCCGGCAAGCGTGGTCGAGGCTGCGGAAGGCGGCGACGATCTTTTTTACGGCGACGCAGGCGACGATGAGATCTTCGGCGGCGACGGCCATGATACGCTGTTCGGGGGCGTTGGCCGTGACCAGATCTTCGGCGGCACCGGCGACGACAAGATGCTCGGGGATGACGGCGACGACCTGCTGACGGGCGGCGACGGCGCAGACTACCTGAATGGCGGCGACGGCACTGACAGCCTTTTCGGGGACGCGGGAAACGATACGCTTGAGGGTGATCTAGGCCGGGATGTGCTCTACGGCGGTGATGGCGACGATTCCCTCGACGGAGGTGTCGACGATGACAGTCTTTACGGCGGCGAAGGTGAAGACCTGTTGCTGGGCGGCGAAGGCGACGACTTCCTTTCCGGTGATGCGGGGCAAGATACGCTTAGTGGCAACGAGGGGAACGACACGCTTTACGGCGGTGATGGCACGGACGTTATTTACGGTGGCGATGGCAGGGATGTCCTGCGTGGCGGCACTGGCGACGATGAGCTTTTCGGCGGAGCTGGTGACGATATTTTCGCGTTGTCGGATGGCGACGGCACGGACACCATCGCGGATTTCGACATTGGCGATGATGATAGCGACGGCCGCACAAACGATCAGCTAGATGTTTCCGACTTGCACGATGCCTTCGGCAACCCGGTCACGGCCTGGGATGTCGTTGTCACCGACGACGGCTACGGAAATGCGGTTCTGACCTTCCCGAATGGTGAAAGCGTCCGGATGAAGGGTATCACCCCGGCGCAGATGGCGACGGTTGCGCAGCGGCATTCGGCGGGTATTCCATGTTTCACCTCGGGCGCAGGCATCCTTACGCCCTCGGGTGAGGTTGCAATCGACGGTTTGAAGCCGGGCGATCTTGTGGTGACGCGCGACAACGGCCCGCAGCCCATCGTCTGGATCGGGCGACGCGAACTTGATTCCGAGATGCTGTCAGCCCAGCCGGATTTGCGCCCGGTTCTGATCCGCGCCGGAACTCTGGGTGCGACGCGTGACCTGCTGGTTTCACCCCAGCATGGGATGCTGCTGGATCAGGGCGCAGGTCGGCAATCCCTGATCCGCGCCAAGCATGTCATTGATCTGCCGGGGAGCAAGGCTCGGATCGCGAATGGCCGCCGTCGGGTGACCTATGTGCATTTGATGTTTGAACAGCATCAGATCGTGTTTGGCGATGGTGCCGCGTCGGAAAGCTTCTATCCCGGCATTGTCGGTCTGAATGCGGTGGATGGTGCCAGCCGGATCGAACTCCTGACATTGTTCCCGCAGCTTGTCGGTCTCATCTCGAACCCGAAAACACACAACCCCTATGGCGCAACCGCCCGCCCGTTCCTGACGCGCAAAGGCATCCGTCAAAATGATGTCCGGCTGGTCCGGCACTGACCACGGGAAAGGCCCACTACCCGATCTCCGCCTCATTTGCCAAGGGGAAAGTTCGCGAGTTTTCACGTTGCGATTCAACCGGCTGATGGCGATGCGGCGACGCGCCGCGGCAGCCACGCCACAGATATCCAACCTGCGACAGTTAACGCCCCAGCCTTGACGCGATCGGTGCCGGCGGGTGCGAAAGTAATGAAGGTGGCGATACCCGATTACGACATTGCTGAGGCCGCATGTGCAATTGTCCTGCGTACCGAGTCGCTAAATCTGCACCTACCCGATCCAGCAGTAATGTCCCAGACGATACGCTAGACAGGCGCGGCAACGCCTCACTGCGGGGCGGTGATTACCGCGAAAGTTGTCGTGGCGGCACGGGAAACGACGATAAGGGCCGGCACCACCCCCTTTGACACAATTGCCGATGAAAAATCGGTGTGGACCCAAATGCGAACATTTCCGTTCAATCTGACTGGCCATCCGGCGCGTTTGATGCCTGTCGGACGGATCCTCAGCCTAATCATTTCGGCGCAGATCATCGGCGGCCACCGGGATGGTAATGTGGCCTGAACCGGTACGAAATTAGAAATTCTGCGTATGCGCTGGCAAAACAGCATTTGTTCCACGCATTTCACTCGCTGAACCGGGTTGGGTCACCTCCCCACCAGATACGTCAACCGCAATTCTGGTTGCACTGGTGTTGAATTGCATCGGCTTTCTAGCCGTCGGGCTGCCCATTGGTCCCAGCCCATTCTATTGCGCCGGAACCTCGCCGGAAACGGGCGATGACAGCGGTGTTTCCGCTGCGATCGGACAGCCAGCGCGCGCGTAACCGAGATCCTGATGATAGACCTCCATCATGATTTTGATTGACGTACCTCAACTCGGGTACTACGCTTTTGGGAGAGGGGGGGAGAAGCGATGAACGGTCCGACCGTACACGATATTGCGCGACACGCTCAGGTCAGTCTGGCGACGGTTGACCGCGTGCTGAACAATCGCGGGAGCGTGTCGGCGAAGACAATTGCCAAGGTGAAGGTGGCAGTCGCTCAAACCGGATATGTGCGCAATCTGGCCGCCGCCAATCTGTCGCGGCGGCGCGTCTATCGCTTTTGCTTCGTGTTGCCTGCGGGCGAAACCGGCTTCATCGCCCTGCTGCTGACCGCAATCGAGGCGCAGCGTAAGCAGTTGCTGGAAGAACAGATTCTGATCCAGATCATTCAAACCCGCGCATTCGATGTTGCGGGCCAAGTTGCGGCGCTGCGCGGAATTGACTGCGATGCTGTGGCCGTGATGGCGAGTGAAGCCCCTGAAATCCAGGAGGAGTTTTCTCGTCTCAATGCTGCAGGCGTGCGGGTTGTGACGCTTGTTGCGGACTTGCCGCAATCCCACCGCGCAGCCTATATCGGCATCGACAACGTGGCCGCCGGGCGCACCGCGGCGGAATTCATGGGGCGCTTTCTGGGCGGGCGCGGCACAGTTCTGATGGTTGCAGGCTCGCTGTCGTCGCGTGATCATAATGAACGCTTGATGGGGTTCCGTCTGGTCATGCAGGAACGCTTTGCCGGGGTGGCCCTGCTGCCAGCGGTTGAAGGTGGCGATGACGCGGCGACAGTGGAGCGGCTTGTTTTGCAAGCGGCGGAATTGCAGCCGTTGACGGGCATTTATGCAATCGGCGCGGGCAACCGTGGCTTGATGCGCGCCGTTAAAACCATTGCACCGAAACCTGTCACTATTGTCCATGAACTGACGCCCACGTCGCGCCAAGGGTTGCGCGATGGCACCTTTGATCTGGTGCTGGACCAAGACACGAACGCCGCCACAACTGCCGCGATCAAGATTATGCGCGACCTGTCCGAAGGGCGCGACCTCCCCCCTGAT
>NZ_JAKDLJ010000395.1 GCF_030452865.1 Pseudorhodobacter sp. | reverse complement strand
GGAACAAGGGTGTTCATATAGTGTTCTGTTGGGTCAATCATCTGTGCCTGCCTGTTGATTTCGAATGCTCTAACGCCGAAGGATTGCATAAGTCTTAGTAGCGCGTGCCGCCCCCTGCAAGGGCATCAGACGCTTTCCCTTGCCCTGCGCGGACCGGGCATCCGCGCCAACTGCGCCCCGGTCATCTCAAATCACGTTGATAAAGGCTTGACCTAGGCGCTTTCAAAGGCGGAGCAATAGCTCAGATCTGCACGTCATTTGCATTGGCATTTGGTCGTTGCGCGCGTAGATTGGCACTTTCACAATCAGGTGAGGACAAAATGATGAACCTTCCTCCGCTCGCGTTCGTCCTGTGCCTTTGTGCCGCCCCGATGGCGGCCTTCGCCTGCCCGCAACCCGGAAACACCGGCGCGCTGCTGAAACAGGCGCAGGCAGAAATCAATGCCTATCGCAAAGGCGCTGGCCTGCGCGCCTTGTCCAGCAAGAAGCAACTTGCGGATATTGCGCAACAACACGCCTGCGACATGGCGGGGATGGGTAAACATTCGCATGTCGGCTCCGACGGCTCTGATCTTGGGGGCAGATTGCGCAGTGGTGGGTATCGTTTCGGTGCGGCTGTGGAAAATGTAGGCAAGTTCTCCCCTAGCACCGATGCGGCGCAATGGTGGTATAAATCCGCCGGACACCGCGCGAACATCCTGTCGCCGCAGATCAGCGATATCGGCCTTGGCGTGGCGCTTGGTACAGACAACAAGCGGTATTGGGTCATGCTGGGCGGCCAAGCGAAATAGCGACGCTGAAATCGCGCCATCGTCCAATTTGCGCGTCTCAGCGGGCGATCACGAATTCCGCCCGCAAGCCGCCGAGCGATTTACTGTGGCCAAGGTTCAACCGCCCGCCGTGGCTGCGCGCAATGTCCTGTGTGATGGCAAGGCCAAGGCCGACGCCGCCGCCGCGATTGGGGTCGCGGGCGCTGTCGAGGCGGGTGAAAGGTGTCATCGCCTCCTCTCGCAGTTCCTTCGCGATCCCCGGCCCGTCGTCTTCGACCACGATGCGCAAGGTTTCCTCTGTCAGGTCCATGCCGACAATCGCGCGGGTGCCATAGCGCACTGCATTGCCGATCAGGTTTTCCACCGCCCGCGTCACCGCCGCAGGCCGCAGCATCACGTTGCCGGACCCGCGCAGTTCCGCAAGCGTTACGTCCTGCCCCGCCCTGACCCCGTTATCGACGATCCGACCGATCAAGTCGCGCGGGTCGGTTTCTTCCGCCGCCTCCATCGCATCGCCTCGCGCAAAGGACAGAAATTCGTCGATCAACCGCTGCATGTCGCCCACATCACTGAGCAGCGCCTCTGTCTCGTCGTCTTCCGGCAGCATCGACAGGCCAAGCCGCAACCGCGTCAAGGGCGTGCGCAAATCATGGCTGATCCCCGACAGCATCAGGGTGCGCTGTTCGATCTGACGCTCGATCCGGGCGCGCATGTCCAGAAACGCCTTGCCCGCAGATCGCACCTCCAACGCGCCTCGCGGCCGGTATGGCTTGTTCTGACCCTTGCCAAAGGCGGTCGCCACATCAGCCAGTCGTTTGATCGGGCGCAACTGGTTGCGCAGGAATTGATAGGCGATCAATGTCATCAGAATCGAGGTCAGGATCATCAGCACCAGTAGTTGATGCGGATTGGTAGCCGTAAGCCGTCCGCGATCCACCTCCAGCCAGATCGGCCCGATGGCGGAGGTGAGCAGCACCCGGACCCGGCGCGGCTCATTCAAAAGCTCAACGCGCTGCACTTGCGGAACCTCTGCCCGCAGCGTGGTGATAACCGCCTTGCCCGCCAGATCAAGCAACTCGCGCTGATCGCCACCCTCCGCCGGTTCGGTCGCAATCATGGCACCAAAACCCATCGCATCCGCGATCTGGTGCATACGCGCCTGCGCCAGTTGCGGGGACGCCGCACTGTCGATCTGCGCCAGAAGATAGCGCATCTCAATCGCGACCCCGCCGGTCAGTTGCTGCGTGACCCGTTCGTAATGCCGTTGCAGAAACGTGATGGAGACGACAAGCTGGATCGTGACCACCGGCACGATCAGGATAAGGGCAGCCCGGCCATAAAGACTGCGCGGGAACAAGGTTTTTATCTTGCGAAACATGTGGCAAGAGTAACCGCGCCCGCCGTCATGCAAAAGCCGGAATCGCGCGTGTCGTGAATTGCCAATTAAAAAAGGACGCGTCATGCCTGACAGCCCCCGCCCTGTGCCCGGCATTTGTGAAACCCTTGCCCCCGATCTGCGTCGCGTTCTGGCACCGAACCCATCGCCGATGACCTATGACGGCACCAACAGCTATTTGCTGGGCCGGGGAGAGGTTGCCCTGATCGACCCCGGCCCCGATCTGCCATCCCATCACCAGGCCCTGTTGGCTGCATTGAAAATGGGGGAGCGGATAAGCCACATCTTTGTCACCCATGCCCATCTCGACCATTCCCCGCTTGCCCACCCGATGGCTGCGGCCCTGGGCGTAAAGGTCCACGCATTCGGCCCGCCAGGCGCCGGTCGGTCGCCGCAGATGGAGGCATTGGCGCAGGCCGGTCTGGTCGCGGGCGGCGAAGGGATCGACACCGGCTTTGCGCCAGATGTGACTCTGGCGGATGGGGACACCGTTGCCCACGGCGATTGGGCGCTGACCGCGCTGCACACACCGGGACACCTGAGCAGCCATTTGTGCTTTGTCGCTGGCGATGTGCTGTTTGCCGGTGATCATGTGATGGGCTGGGCCTCGTCGCTGGTATCGCCGCCCGATGGCGATATGGCCGCCTATGTCGCGTCATTGCACCGGTTGGCGGCGCGGGATTGGTCCGTCATCCATTCCGGTCACGGCCCCGCCATCCGCGACCCCGCCGAGCGCATTGGGTTCCTGATCGGGCACCGGTCAAAGCGTGAGGCGGCAATTGTGGCGTTCCTTGCCATTGGTCCGGCAGATATTCCGGCGATTACCGCCGCGCTTTACACCGACACCCCGCCCGCCTTGCAGCGCGCCGCGTCACGCAATGTGCTGGCGCATCTGCTGGATCTTGTTCAACGCAACCGGGTCACCGCCCTTCCCGCGCCCGGCATGAACGCGCGATATTCCCTGATCTGATACACCTTGCGGTGCACCGCCCCACCCCCTATATTGGTTTTGTTCGGGCTTGCTCGGACTATGGCGATAAACGCACCCGTAATAAACGGCTCGGACCCGGGGGCGGTACCC
>NZ_JAKDLJ010000394.1 GCF_030452865.1 Pseudorhodobacter sp. | reverse complement strand
ATCCAACATATCCTGCGTGATCAACACCACGCCCGACCCAGTTCGGCGAAACCACTTCGCATCCGCCGCTGCATCCTGCCCGACCACCAGTTTTTCCGGAATGACCACCCCGCGATCAATCACGCAGTTCTTCAGCTCTGCCCCCCGGTTCACCACGACATCCGGCAAGGCCACGACATATTCAAGGCTGGAAAAACTATGCGTCCGACAGCCGGTAAAGAGCAGACTGTTCGACACCGATGACCCTGACACAATACAATCGCCCGCGATCAGACTGGAGACCGCCGACCCGCGCCGCCCGTCCTCATCATGGATGAATTTCGCTGGCGGCTTGATCTCGGCATAGGTCCAGATCGGCCAGGCATTGTCATAGATATCCAGCTTCGGCACGAAATCCGTAAGGTCGATATTGGCCTGCCAGAACGCGTCAATCGTGCCGACATCGCGCCAGTATGGCTCCGTCTCCAACCCACTTTTCACGCAGCTTTCGGAAAAGAGATGCGCAACCGCTTTGCCGTGCTGCACTATATGCGGGATCAGATCGTGGCCGAAATCATGGCTTGAATTGCTGTCCTCGGAGTCACGGATCAACAGGTCACGCAGGAAGTCCCAGTTGAAAACATAAATCCCCATCGAGGCCAGTGCATTGCCCTCATCCCCCGGAATCCCCGGTGGATCGTCTGGCTTTTCCAGAAACGCGGTGATCCGTTTGTCGGCGTCAATATGCATGACGCCAAAGGCCACCGCCTCCATCCTCGGCACGGTCAGACAGCCGATGGTCACATCCGCGCCGGTTTCCACATGCTGTTGCAGCATGACCTCATAATCCATCTTGTAGATATGGTCCCCGGCGAGGATGACCACATACTTTACGCCATAGCTGTCAACGATATCAATATTTTGCGTAACCGCATCCGCCGTTCCCAGATACCACTTATTCTCGGCCACCCGTTGGCTGGCGGGAAGGATATCAAGATATTCATTCCGCTCCGCGCGGAAAAAACCCCAGCCGCGCTGCATGTGGCGGATCAGGCTGTGCGCTTTATACTGCGTCGCAATCGCCATCTTGCGGATGCCGGAGTTGAGCGCGTTCGACAGTGCAAAGTCGATAATCCGGGTCTTGCCGCCGAAATAAACCGCCGGTTTGGCGCGCTTGTCGGTCAGTTCCTTCAACCGACTGCCGCGGCCGCCAGCCAGAACAAAAGCCATCGCCTGCGATGACAGCCGCATATTTGATCGTGGTTGCATGGGTTCTCCCCTCCCCTGAAATATCATCGCACGGGCTGAACCCGCATTAGCCAATCGTCCCTTGAAAAAACACTGTTGCGAGCGGCGGCAATGTTACAAGCGCCGATTGCGGTTGATTATGGCCAGGCATCGGCTCACTCATCACCCCGCCGAGATTACCGCGATTGCCGCCGCCGTAAATCGCGGCGTCCGTGTTCAAAACCTCATCCCAACGTCCCGGATTCGGCAAGCCAAGCCGGAATTTCCGCTCCACCGGGGTGAAGTTGCAGGCGACAATCACTGGCGCATCACCTGCACCTCCGCGCCGGATGAAAGCATAGGTGGACCCGTCGGCATCATCCGAGGAAATCCACTCAAACCCGGCAGCGCGACAATCATTGACATGCAGCGCCGGGGTTTGTCGGTACAACCGGTTCAGGTCACGGATCAGGTTTTGCACACCGCGATGCGCCGGGTCGTCCAACTCATGCCAATCGAGACTGCGGCCATGTGCCCATTCGCCCGCCTGCCCCCATTCGCACCCCATGAACAACAGCTTCTTGCCGGGATGCCCCCACATGAAACCATAATAGGCCCGCAGATTGGCGAATTTCTGCGCACGATCCCCCGGCATTTTCCCCAGCATGGAGCCTTTGCCATGCACCACTTCATCATGGCTTATCGGCAGGATGAAGTTTTCCGACCAGGCGTAGTGGAGGCCAAATGTCATCTGGTGGTGGTGGTGTTTGCGGTGGACAGGATCGCGCTGCATATAGGACAGCGTGTCATTCATCCAACCCATGTTCCACTTGAAGCCAAAGCCGAGCCCGCCATGATCGACGGCGCGCGACACGCCCGGAAATGCGGTGCTTTCCTCGGCCACCGTCACAATGCCGGGATGCTCGCCGTAAGCCGCGATATTCATGTTTTGCAGCAGCGCAATCGCCTCATAATTCTCCCGGCCGCCGTCGCGGTTCGGCACCCAGTCGGTGCGGCTGTAATCACGGTAGAGCATGGAGGCGACGGCATCGACGCGAAGCCCGTCTAGATGGTATTCCTCCAGCCAATACAAAGCATTGGCGACAAGGTAATTTGCAACCTCGACCCGGCCATAGTTGAAAATCAGGGTGTTCCAATCCTGATGGAACCCCTCACGCGGGTCGGCATGTTCGTAAAGCGGGGTTCCGTCAAACCGCCCCAAACCATGCGCATCGGTCGGGAAATGCCCCGGCACCCAGTCCAGCAAAACGCCGATGTTCGCCCGATGCGCGGCATCAATGAAGGCCCGGAATTCCGGCGGCGTACCGTGGCGGATCGTCGGCGCATAAAGCCCGACCGGCTGATAGCCCCATGAACCATCGAAAGGATATTCTGAAATCGGCATCAATTCGATATGCGTAAATCCCATTTCGGTCACATAGGCCACAAGCTGATCGGCAAGTTCCGCGTAAGACAACATCCGGTCCCCCGGCGCGCGTCGCCAAGAGGCCAGATGCACCTCATAAACCGAAATCGGCGCATCGACATTCTGGGCCGCCAACCGGCTTTGCATCCAAATTTCATCATGCCATTCCGCCCCGCGCAGATCACGCACGATGGAGGCATTGGCGGGCGGATGCTCCGACCCAAAGCCGACGGGATCGGATTTCAGCGGCAACAGCGCGCCATCCGGGCCGCGCAACTCAAACTTGTAGCGCGCGCCCTCGGCCAGTCCCGGAATGAAAATCTCCCAAACGCCAGTCCTGCCCCTGCCGCGCATCGGGGCGCTACCGCCATCCCAATTGTTGAAATCCCCGACCACCGAAACCCGCTGTGCATTGGGCGCCCAGACGGCGAAATGCACGCCGTCCACGCCTTCGTGCTGCATCAGATGCGCGCCGAGTGCGTGCCAAAGCTGCCGATGGGTGCCTTCGCCCAGCAGATATTCGTCAACCTCGCCAAGCACCGGCCCAAAGCGGAGCGGATCGTTGTCGGGCAGCGTTTTGGGCGGGGGCTTGGTCACGGATTCCCTTTCACAGCGCCGGTTCAATC
>NZ_JAKDLJ010000393.1 GCF_030452865.1 Pseudorhodobacter sp. | reverse complement strand
CCGAACTCCAGCAACACCCGGACCTGCCCGGGTTTCGGCTCCTCGGCCACCTCGAAGACCAACGCGCTGTCAGCCGAATGGCTGCGCAGGATGGTGACGAGGATGACCCCGTTCGAAGAGAAGTTCCCCTCATGCAGCGTGAAGGAAGCCGGAGCCGTCCAGGTCGCATAGGGCCGTGGCGGTTCCTTTTTCACAAGGCGGCCGAGGCCGTTCGAGCGCTCCCACGCCGCGAGCTTCTTGGTGAAGCGCGCAGGCGGTTTTGGGTTGCCGTCAGTGTAGCGAATGAGCGACCCAAGCGGTACGCTGTCGATGATCATTGTTGCAGACATGAGTCCTCACTTTGAATGCAAGCTCTTTCATTCATCTTATTGATATTGTTGCTTTATATATGAATTGAGGGCGAGTTTCCCCGCCCTCGGATGGCTCAGATCACTCCGCAGCCATCATCGATCCGTTTTCCTCGGGGAGATCGGCAGTAAGGAACGCTGGCAGATCAATATTCTCGACCTGATCTGACTCAACATCCCCGACGGGAGCCCCCTGCCCTTCCGCGCCCGCGTCCAGTGCCACCAGATCGGCACGCCGCAGAACCTCGGGCAACCAACCGCTGCCTTTCAGCAGGCGTTCCGCCTCCGTGGCCATCTCGCCCTTCTTCAGGTGATCGAGAAGCTGCGCGGTCCCCTCGCCTTTCGCCTCGCGCACGGCCTCGAGGATGCGGACCTTGGGGACACGGTTCAAATACCCGTCGACCGTCGGCTCCCAGCCCGCCTCGACCATATCGAGATCGACAGCATGCGCTACGATGTCCGACTGCGCCATGCGGCGGGTCAGACCACTTGACGAGATGCCCGCGCCATAGGGGTTTACCTTTTCGTGGAGCGCGTTGATGCCGAAGCTCAGGCAATGGGCCAGCAGAGACAACCGGCTGGTCTGATCGAGGACGGTGAGGAAGTCCCAGAGTGCCGCATCATCGCCAAGCGGCAAGTCCGCTTCCCAGGCCGCGTGACGTGCGTCCACCGCCTTCGCCACCACGCTGTCCTTCAAGTCGGGTGATTGCGCCGACAAGTAGAGGTGCCGAACAGACACCTCAACGCAGCTGCCCGAAGCACCTGACGTCCGGAAAGTGTCAGTGACCAGCTTCAGGAGCAGAAGTGTCAGTGCGACGTCCGGCGAGCGACCAATGGCCTCGCGCAACGCCAGCGTCCGATGGGCCGTCAACTCCATAAGCAGGCGCTCGGGCAGCGGCTTCAGGACGCCATCATCCTCGTCCTCCGGCAGGTCGGCACCGAGCAGCTGGCCATTCGAGGTGATGATGGTTCCGACACCATGGCCGCCTAAGTCTTGCTCGCCATCGCTCCCCTGCCCCTCGGTCGACGGCAGTCCATCACCGCCAACGTCGACCTGCTCCCGACGTTCATCCTCGGGCCGGATATAGCCGCGGTAGACAGCAAGCTTTCCATCACGATCCAGCGTGATGAAGGCCCCTGCCTGCGCGATCTCGATCGGGTCAAACATCAGTGGACGCACGTCGAGCGCTTCCATCGCGGCCTCGAGATCACCAAGGCGGGCATCGATGTCATCGGGAAGTTCGTCCTGGCCCTCGTATTCCTCTTCCAGCGCCCGATACTCGGCAAGAAGTCTGGCGTGATCCGCACCCTCGCCCTCGGTCATCGGTATCGGCTCGCCTTTCAGACCCCGCATCGCGTGGCTGTAGCCGTAGGGCAGGTCGGTCGAGACCTCGATCCATTTCCAACCTTCGGTGGCGATGGCCTCAGCTTCGGCCTGAAGCTTCTGAGCGACCAGCCTATCGAGCAGGGCAGGGTCCTCAAGCCAACCGCCATCATCGCCCTGGAAGAGATCGCGCAGGATGGTTCCACCCGCCGCCTCGTAGGCCTCAACGCCCACGAACACGGCACGGCGGTCGGATGCCCGAACTGAGGTCTCGGTCAGCATGCGCCGGATTTGAAAGGGCTCCTTGTTCCAAGATGACGTGATCGCATCCCAAACCTGCAGCTGACGCTCGTGATCGGGGTTGACGGTGAAGGCCATGAGCTGTTCCAGCGTCATGCCATCCTCGGAATAGACTTCGAGCAGGGCAGGGGCCACGGAGGCGAGTTTGAGGCGCTGTTTCACGATCTGGGGCGCGACGAAGAAGGCCGCCGCAATCGCTTCCTCGCTCTGTCCTTTTTCCCGCAGCGCCACAAAGGCGCGGAACTGATCCAGCGGGTGCAGAGCGACGCGCTGGATGTTTTCAGCGAGGGAATCATCTTCGGCGAGGATTTCCGAGGCAGTGTCCCGCACGATGCAGGGGATCGGCGCGGTCTTTGCCAGCCGCTTCTGCTTCACCAAAACCGACAGCGCCTTAAACCGACGGCCACCGGCCGGGATTTCGAACATGCCGGTTTCAACGCCATCAGCATCGACCACAGGCCTTACGTTCAATCCCTGCAGCAGGCCGCGACGCGCGATGTCCTCGGCCAGTTCGTCAATCGAGACGCCTGCCTTGATGCGACGCACATTGGACTGGCTCAACACGAGCTTGTCGAAGGGGATATCCCGCGATGGTGACAGGGTGATTTTCTGGACAGCTTTCGTCATCAGACATTCTCCACGACGGGTGCCGGAAGCCACTCTCCCGATCTCACTTCCCGTCACCCTCAAACCAACAAACCTTTAACTCTCCTACCGATCCTAGGATCGTGCGTTGCGGAGGTCTGCGTCCATAGTTCACAGCTGTGAACTCTCTTGACCCGTGACGCATAGGATTAAGGTTCACAGCTGTGAACACTAGGCCGCGTTCCGTCGACCAATCAGAGCCATGACCATAGGTCCGCAGGAGAACTCACCTGCCGCCGCCTTTACCGTCAGCGCGCGCAAGTAACCGCCAGGGGATTTGATTTCTGCGAAGCGCTCAAGCATTGCGACAACGACAATCGCTGCCTGTTCGGGGCCCATGCAGCGCTGCGCCTCTTCCCAGGCAGAAGCACTTATCCCCATTGCGGGCCGAACGTGGCATGCCGCATCGAAGAGCTGGTGCCAGTGCCGGACCTCACCCTGATAGAAGGTTTTGAGTTCCGGGCAAGCTGCGATAACCAAATGAAGCGGGATCTTGGGTGCCCGCCGCATATCTGGTTCTTCTTCCGTCTCCTCAAGCGCACTGGGTTGGGCCTCTGGCTCGACAGCCGCCATCCGCCTTTTTTCTAAGGCAGGTTCAAGATCTATGGAGTCTTTATTTGAATTATGATGGTGACGCTCATACTGGG
>NZ_JAKDLJ010000392.1 GCF_030452865.1 Pseudorhodobacter sp. | reverse complement strand
CACGTTGCCTTTCAGCGTGTTGATCTCTCCGTTATGGGCCAACATGCGGAACGGCTGCGCCAACCACCATTGCGGGAAAGTGTTGGTGGAATACCGCTGGTGGTAAATCGCAAAGGCGCTCTCGAAACGCGCATCCATCAGGTCGGGATAGAACACCGCGACCTGTTCCGCCAGCATCATGCCCTTGTAGATGATCGACCGGCACGACAGCGAACAGAGGTAAAGCCCCGCAATATGCGCCGCTGCCGCCGCTTTTTCGATCCGGCGGCGGATGATATACAACTCCCGCTCAAACTGTTCGTGGTCGATGTCGCGGTCGCAGCGGATCAGGATCTGCTCAATCTCCGGCCGGGTCGCGTTTGCCTTTTCGCCCAGCACGGCCGTTTCCACCGGCACATGCCGCCAGCCGTAAATATAATGCCCCATGCGCAGGACTTCGGTTTCCACGATGGTCCGGCAACGTTCCTGCGCGCCGAAATCGGTGCGCGGCAAAAACACCTGCCCCACCGCAATCAGCTTGTGATTGTCCGGCTCATGCCCGGTGCGGCGCACCTGATCATAGAAGAACTTGACCGGGATCTGCACATGAATCCCCGCGCCATCGCCCGTCTTGCCATCGGCGTCCACCGCCCCCCGGTGCCAGACCGCCTTCAGCGCGTTGATGCCGTTTTCCACCACTGCCCGGCTGGGCTTGCCCGAGATGGAAACCACCAGACCAACGCCGCAAGACGCATGCTCATCCTCGGCCCGGTAAAGGCTGTGCTGATCCATGTAGGCACGCTTGGCCTCCTCAGCGGCGACCCAGGCGGCATCGTAAACGGGGGCATTTGTCATTGGATCACTCCTTCAAAAAGGCGGTCATGCGGTATCGCGCGGGCGGCGGCGGCAGGATGGTGGCGCGGCATCATGGCTGCACCACCGACAGGAACTCACCCATCATCTGCGCATAAACCTCATTCGGGGTCATCGCCCAGGGGTAGGCTTCTTCGCCCTCATAGGCCGAGCGCCAGGTGTTGTAATTCTCGTCAAACGCCTCCGCGTTCACCTCGAACGGTTCGGCTTCGGTCATCTCACCATCCAGCGCCGCACTTTCCCAGAACGGCGCATGGGTGATGATCGGCATCTCCGGCTCCGCCCCGCGCAGAACGACGCTGACCACCGGTTCCACCGCATTTCCGCCCAGATCGTCGGGCAGATCGACCCGCCCAATCCACATCACCACCGGTTCAAAATCGTCCTGAAAGCAGGTATAGAACCCGCCCATTTCCAACTCAATTTCCATCGCTGTTGCCTTTGGAATAGCTGCTGAGAACGGCATCACACTCAAACACCGGGCGGGTGCTGAAAAACCCCGGCTCGCCCGGAAAGATGAACTCCACCGGGCTGCCATCAATCGGCAGATCACCGGTGCCAAGATCGGTTTGCGACGGCCCGGCGAAAAACAACCGCCATTCGGGGTGAATATACTCATTGCCGTGGGACCGGTTGGTTACGGTGCCGGACGCATCAATTTCGGTATATTCGAACGAGGTTTCCAGCAGCGACACCCCGTCAATCTGGACCGTGCGCCCCGAAAGCCGGTCAAAGCCACGCACCTTGCTGCTTCCGCCATCGTCACGGCTCAGGTTGAAGGCAAAGGTATCGACCCCGTTCAGGAGTTCGGTAAAAGACGCCGGGTCTTCGGCCCCCGGATCAAGCGTCTGGCGCACCGAAGGGTTGAACTCCAGGCTCTCCACCCATTGCGCCTCCGCATCAATGCGGCTGGCAAAGAACAGGCCTTCCTGATCGAAATCCGCGCGCCACTGGTCGCCCGGCGCGTCCTGACTGCATTTGTAGTAATTCGAAACCCGGCAAGCGCGCGCCTGAACCGTCAACCAGCCGGTGCAGCCGGCGGGAGGTGTAAATGCGCCTGCAAACGCCGGGCTCACGCCAAAGAGAGCTCCGCAGCCGATCACAAGCCCGGCAAGCCGGTGTGACACTTGGGTCTGAATAGCGGTCAGAATGGTTTTGCTCACGTCGATTTCCTCACCTTTCGCGCGGCGCTACGGGTTGAGTTGCCAACCCCATGCCACACGCCTGTCATTCTCATTTCACACCCGATGTCGCGCGGGCAGAAATTAACATCCCATTTACCATGAACAGGTCAGCCCCTCTGCCCTGTTCGCTTTTTCTGCCCTCGTCGCGGCGCCCCGGTTTCTGGCGGTTTCCCAGAGAGATCCCAGAGAGTTTCTGGGGTCTTAACACCTCGTTAATAAATCCCTATTCCGCCGCCACCGCCGCACCCTGCGCCATATAGTCGATCATCGCATCCGCCGCGTCACGCCCGTCACGGATAGCCCAGACCACAAGGCTCGCGCCGCGCACGATATCGCCCACGGCATAGACGCCCGGCAGGCTGGTCGCGTGGGTCTGAAAATCGGCGCGAATGGTGCCCCAGCGGGTTACCGTCAACGCCGGTTGCTCCCACAGCATCGGCAGTTCCTCCGGTTCAAACCCAAGCGCCATGATCGCCAAATCGGCAGGTTCCACATAGTCGGCGCCTTCGATCCGTTCCGGCGTCTGCCGGCCCGAGGCGTCAGGCGCGCCAAGCCGCATCTTCTGTACCATGACGCCTTCAACCTCATGCCCACCGGTAAAGCCGATGGGCGCCGAAAGCCAAACAAAATCAACGCCTTCTTCCTCAGCATTCTGCACCTCACGCTGGCTTCCCGGCATGTTCGCCCTGTCGCGGCGATA
Source organism: Pseudorhodobacter sp. (assembly GCF_030452865.1). Classification (GTDB taxonomy): domain Bacteria; phylum Pseudomonadota; class Alphaproteobacteria; order Rhodobacterales; family Rhodobacteraceae; genus Pseudorhodobacter. The sequence continues at coordinate 537 of NZ_JAKDLJ010000392.1, read as the reverse complement.
GAGGCACTTGACCGATTTTGCCCCTTCACGAATTGCGGTGCGGACGCAATCCATCGCAGTATCGCCACCGCCTATGACGACAACCCGCTTGCCCGCCGCATCCAGCGTGCCATTGTCAAATTCCGGCACCTCATCGCCAAAGCTCTTGCGGTTGCTCGCAGTCAGGAATTCCAGTGCCGGAACAATGCCTTTCGCGCCGATCCCCGGCACCTGCAACCCGCGCGCCTTGTAAACGCCGGTTGCGATCAGCACCGCCTCATGCTGGCCGCGAATGGCGTCGAAGCTGAGATCCTGGCCAACGGTGCAATTCAGCACGAATTGCACGCCTGCGTCTTCCAACTGCGCGATGCGCTTGGCAACAACGTCCTTTTCCAGCTTGAAGCTGGGGATGCCATAGGTCATCAGCCCGCCCGCGCGGTCATAGCTGTCGTAAACCGTGACCTGCACCCCGGCCCGGCGCAACACATCTGCCGCCGCCAAGCCGCCCGGACCCGCGCCGATAATCCCCACGCTTTCCGCCCGCTCCCGTGCCGGTCT
>NZ_JAKDLJ010000391.1 GCF_030452865.1 Pseudorhodobacter sp. | reverse complement strand
GGCATGCCCCTCCATCGCCGTCAGGTCACCTTCCGCGCCCGGAATTTGCACCTCTACCGCCTGAAAGGAGGCAAGCCGCTTTTCCGGTGACACGAGGTCGAATTGCAAAGTCGCGGCCATGTCGCCCCCTTATGCCGCAGCCGCAGCAAGCCGCTGCGCTTTGGCCTTCACTTCTTCGATACCGCCGACCATGTAGAAGGCCGCTTCTGGCAAATGATCATATTCGCCCGCCACAACCGCCTTGAACGAGGCGATGGTTTCTTCCAACGGAACCTGCTTGCCATCCGCGCCGGTGAACACCTTTGCCACGTCGAACGGCTGGCTCAGGAAACGCTCGATCTTGCGGGCGCGCGCCACGGCCACTTTGTCGTCTTCCGACAATTCGTCCATGCCCAAGATAGCGATGATATCCTGCAACGATTTATAGCGCTGCAAGATCTGCTGCACCGAGGTCGCAACACCGTAATGCTCCTCCCCGATGATCAGCGGGTCAAGCAGGCGCGAGGTGGAGCCAAGCGGGTCAACCGCCGGATAGATGCCTTTTTCTGAGATCGAACGGTCCAGAACCGTCGTCGCGTCGAGGTGCGCGAACGAGGTTGCAGGTGCCGGGTCGGTCAAGTCATCGGCCGGAACGTATACGGCCTGAACCGACGTAATCGAGCCGTTCTTCGTGGAGGTGATGCGTTCCTGCATCGCCCCCATGTCGGTCGCCAGCGTCGGCTGATAGCCCACAGCAGAGGGGATACGCCCCAGCAAAGCCGACACTTCCGAACCCGCTTGGGTAAAGCGGAAGATGTTGTCAACAAAGAACAAAACGTCCGACCCGGTATCATCACGGAACTGTTCGGCCAGCGTCAGACCCGACAAAGCCACCCGCATCCGCGCGCCCGGAGGCTCGTTCATCTGGCCGTAAACCAACGCGATTTTCGACTTCGACAGGTCTTCAAGGTCGATAACACCGGATTCAATCATTTCATGGTAAAGGTCGTTGCCTTCACGGGTACGTTCGCCCACGCCCGCAAACACCGACACGCCGGAGTGAACCTTGGCGATGTTGTTGATCAATTCCATGATCAACACGGTTTTACCCACGCCCGCACCGCCGAACAGCCCGATTTTACCACCCTTGGTATAGGGGGCAAGAAGATCGATCACCTTGATGCCAGTCACCAGAATTTCAGTTTCGGTCGACTGCTCGGCAAAGCTCGGGGCCTCGCCGTGGATCGAACGCCGCTCTTTGGAGACAACCGGGCCTTTTTCGTCTACCGGGTCGCCGGTCACGTTCATGATGCGGCCCAATGTGGCCGACCCAACCGGAACCGAAATAGGCGCGCCGGTGTCGGTGACGCCTTCGCCGCGCACCAAGCCTTCGGTCGCGTCCATCGCAATCGCGCGCACGGTGGACTCCCCGAGATGCTGCGCTACTTCAAGGATCAACTTCTTGCCGTTGTTGCTGGTTTCCAGTGCGTTCAGGATGGCCGGCAGGTCACCCTCGAACTGCACGTCGACAACCGCGCCGATCACCTGAGTAATCTTGCCAGCGGCCTTTGTTGGTGCTTTCGCCATGTCAAATCTCCGTTAAGCGGGTCAGAGCGCCTCAGCGCCCGAGATGATTTCGATAAGTTCTTTGGTGATCGCAGCCTGACGCGAGCGGTTGTAGATCGTCGTATATTTGTCGATCATATCGCCGGCGTTGCGCGTTGCGTTGTCCATCGCACTCATCCGGGCGCCTTGTTCCGAGGCCCCGTTTTCAAGCAAGGCGGTGAAAACCTGCGTCGCCACACCGCGCGGCAAAAGATCGGCCAATACGCCTTCTTCTGACGGCTCATAATCGTAAAGTGCTGTCGCGCCGCCGGTTTCCGCAGCTTCATAGCTGGCGGGAATAACCTGTTGCGCGGTCGGAACCTGGCTGATAACCGATTGGAAGCGGTTGTAGAACAGCGTTGCCACGTCAAATTCCCCCGCGTCGAAACGCTGAAGGATGTCCTTGGCAATCGACTGGGCCTCAGAGTAGCCGACCCGTTTCACCTCCGACAGGTCAACATGCCCGATCAGATGCGCCGAAAGATCCCGCCGCAACTGTTCACGGCCTTTCTTGCCGACGGTCAGAATCTTGATGGTCTTGCCCTGCGCCAGCAACTCATTCGCCCGCACCCGCGCCATGCGCACGATGGAGGAGTTGAAGCCACCGCACAGCCCGCGTTCGGCTGTCATCACGACGAGCAGATGCACTTTGTCCGCACCGGTTCCGGCCAGAAGTCGGGGCGCAGAGGCGGACCCGCCAACCGAGGCCGAAAGCCCGGCCATCACGGCATTCATCCGCTCGGCATAGGGGCGGCCCGCTTCGGCAGCTTCCTGCGCGCGGCGAAGTTTCGCCGCGGCAACCATTTGCATGGCTTTGGTGATCTTGCGAGTATTCTTGATACTCGTGATCTTGTTTTTTAAGACCTTCAGGCTCGGCATTTACCTACCTCTCAGGCGAAATCTTTGGCGTATGCGTTCAACGCGGCTTTGATCTTGTCCTCAAGCTCACCCTTCACCTTGCGGTCGTTGTTGGTGATATCGGCCAACAAATCCGCATGGTTCGACCGCAGATGTTTCAACATGCCCGCCTCATAACGGCCCACGTCTTTCACCGCGATCTTGTCGAGGTAACCCTTGGTGCCCGCAAAGATCACGCAAACGATTTCCGCGCCGGTCAGCGGCGAATACTGCGGCTGCTTCATCAGCTCGGTCAGACGCGCACCACGGTTCAGCAGCGCCTGGGTCGAGGCATCGAGGTCCGACCCGAACTGCGCAAAGGCCGCCATTTCGCGGTATTGCGCCAGTTCCAGTTTGACCGGGCCGGCAACCGATTTCATTGCATCGGTCTGCGCCGATGAGCCAACCCGCGACACTGACAGACCGGTGTTCACAGCCGGGCGAATGCCCTGATAGAACAATTCGGTTTCAAGGAAAATCTGACCATCGGTGATCGAGATCACGTTGGTCGGAATAAACGCGGAAACATCGCCGCCTTGGGTTTCAATGATCGGCAGCGCCGTCAAAGACCCCGAACCATGCTCTGCGTTCAATTTTGCCGAACGCTCCAACAGGCGGGAGTGCAGATAGAAAACGTCACCCGGATAGGCTTCACGCCCCGGCGGACGGCGCAGCAACAGCGACATCTGGCGATAAGACACGGCCTGCTTGGACAGATCATCATAAATGATCAGCGCATGGCGGCCATTGTCACGGTAATATTCAGCAATCGAAGTCGCTGCGTAGGGTGCCAAGAACT
>NZ_JAKDLJ010000390.1 GCF_030452865.1 Pseudorhodobacter sp. | reverse complement strand
TGCCAAACCTGCGCAATTGGATTGTGATGTATTTCGCACCCCCTCGCAGGTTCTGGATGGGATCATTGATGTCCACCCCCATATCGGCGGCAGTTCCCGGCATCAGTTGGGTCAGCCCATAGGCTCCAACCGGGCTGCTGATGGTCACATTAAAGCGGCTTTCTTGTTTGATCAGGGCTTGGAACAAGCAACGAAACTGCGTCGGCGAGAGACCCGCAGAGCTTGCCGCCCCGGCATATTCACCTGCCACCTGCGCAATCATCCGCTCCACCGTTTCGCGGGCATCACCAAAGAGCCGGGCGTCCAACGACCCCGTTGGCGTGGCTGGATAGACCTTGTTGGCCCCAAGATCACCACTACTTTCCATCGCGGCAATGTCATATCCCGGCCCGCTGATCGCGGCGGTCATTTTTTCTAAGGTTGCAAGTTGTTCAGACTCAATCTCGGCTAAGGTGTTGCGCGTGTCCGCCTTGTCCTGCTGTACGCCAAAATCTTTTGCTTGCTGCGCCAGCTTTGCAATCTGCTTTGCAAGACCCGCGCCATCAATCACCGGCACGCCTTGGGCCACGGCCATAGGCGCCGCCATGGCCGTGAACAGGGCTGATGAAAGCAAAACCTGTTTCACGCGCTCACCCCGATAGGGCGAAACGTGCAGTTACCGGTGCCAGCCTTTTGCTTCGCTGGCGACACGAAGCGCAGGGCCGGAATATAGGCGGCATTGGTCGCCATAACGTGCCCATTCCGGCCAAAGCAGGGCGAGATTTTATTGGTGTAGCTTTCACATGATGCCAGAGTGCCGAGCAGCAAAATGGCGATAAGAATGCGGGTCATTTATTCCAAAACCTTTCTCGTGTGCGCCAGCCTTCACCGGCATAAGTCTCGCCGGTGGCACCACCGCCCAAAATGGGCAACAATGCGCCAAGAGCACTCAAATCTGCGTTGATAAACACGCTTTCACCCCCCGACCGGATCAGCGCTGCGCGGGACCCAAACACCGGCTGCACCATCAACTCGGCCTCTTTCTCATTAAGACGTAAAAACCGATAATCTGCGGCCTCGGCTTTCGGGTTTGGAAACAGGATTTGCGTTGAAACCGTCTCCACAATGGTCTTGCCAACATGTGACTTTTCCAATTGCGACGGCAGCTGTGTCATCATGATCACCACGCAATTGAGTTTGCGTAGCGTCACTAACCAGTTTTCCAATCGCGCCCCGAAATAAGCGTCGTTGAGCAGCTTCCACGCCTCGTCGAGCACGATGATTGTTGGTTTTCGGTCTTCGACCACCCGTTCAATTTGGCGAAAAATATAGGACAGAACGGCGGTGCGTTCGGTTTCCATATCCAACAACTCGGTCATGTCAAAACCAACAATGTCGCCTTTGACATCCAAACTGTGACCGGCATCATTCCCGTCAAAAACCCAGCCGAAGCGGCCACCTGGGCCCCATTCCGCGATCCGGCTCTGCAGCTCGTCGTCATCGTCTAAGGATCGAAACAACTGCTCAAACCCTGCAAAATTCTGCAGGTTTGGGTTGGCATCAGCATTTTGGCGAATGGCCAATTGCAAATGCCGCGCTTGTTCACCACTCAGCGGGCCTTGGCGCGACATCAGCGTCGACAGCCAATCTGACAACCACGCCTTGCCGCGCGCATCTGTCTCGGTTTTCAGCGGGTTCAGGCCGGTTGGCACCCCGGCACGGATTTGATTGTAGCTGCCACCAAGGGCGCGCACTGCCATTTCTAAGCCTTGGTCCTTGTCGAAAAAGAACAAGCGCGTACCGACACGCCGCGCCTGCGCCGTCAGAAACGCGGTTGTAAAGGTCTTGCCGGACCCCATTGTGCCAAGCACGATTGTATGACCAGCAGAAGGTTCCTTTTTGGGATCACCTGCTTCATGGAAGTTGAAGCGATAGCCGGAGGAGCCGACCGATGGAAAGACCGTGATGTTTTGGCCCCAGGGACTGCTGCTCGGCAGCCGACCTTCAACCGTGCCATGCAGGGCCGCAAAATCGGCAAAGTTTTGCGATGATATTGGCGCTTTGCGTGCACGGTAGGAAAAGTTACCGGGATGCTGCGCAAAATAGGTCGCTTTGAGCGCCATGTGTTCGCGCACCAGCACAATAGAGGATTCCTGCGCAATCCGTTTGATTTGCGCGACCCCTCTTTCCAGCAACTCGGTGCTGTCAGCATAAGCCGCGATGGACAGGTGATGATCGCCAAAGGCAATACGACCGGACTCCATATCATCGGCTGCCACTGCGAGTTGATCGCGCAACGATACCGCCGCATCATCCGCCGCCCGCATTTGGCGAATGGTGCGCTGAATCTGCTCCAGCATGATATTATTGGGGGTGGGCGAGAAAGTGTTGGTCACCACAACATCAATCGGCAGATCCAGCGCGTCCAGCATGGAGACATCCGTGGCCGAAGGGTAGGTTTTGACTGCGAAGGTAGCACCATAGCGGGCGGCACCCGTCACTTCATCGCGGATGATCACGCTGCCGCGCTCAAAGATCGCCCGGCAATTGCTGGCCTGAGAGGCAAGCGTGGTGAACGTCGCACTTTGAGCGATGGGCACGAAGGCCCCGGAGTTGAGCGCGGCCAAAAGCCCAAGCCATTCGCCGCCCGCCCGCGTCAGACGGATGGGACGGGCGGGAGCCAAAGCTTCCTCAAAGAAATTCATCACTTCATTGAGTTTGCCAATCCGCTCCTGTCGGTCGTTCAGATAATTCCGGTGAGCGAATTTGCGTAAGATCGGCAGGCGCGCGCCAAGGTTTGGACGTTTGATCACCGTTAGATAAAGCCGCAGCTTTTTTGGCTCCAGTGCTTTGATATGGGCCTGCCAAAGTCGGTCAATCTCTGCGGCGAAGTCATCACCATCGACCGGCACCAGACCAAAAGACTGCGGCACGGAAATGCGGTGGACATAAAAGCCAAAACTACTGCCCATTAATGCGATGATTGCCGCCACCGCACGCTTGAGCGCGTCGAGGTCCGCATCCGGCGTCGTCATTGGATTGACGCCGTCAAACCGCAGTGTCGCCATCAGATCCCCTTGCTTGAGCATCATGATCTGATCATCGACGTAATTGAGATAGGGCATATGCTGCGACAGCATTGCTTCTTGCAAAAAGGGGCCCGCGTCCAATCTGCGCAAAGTGGGGGTGGTGCGGCCCAAGGCCGTGCCATCAAGAGCCAAAACTATCGCCCCCCCAATATGCCGAGTTTTTCGTGCCACGGACTTTGCCGTAAGAGACGCGAAGAACCTCAAAGAACTTAGGC
>NZ_JAKDLJ010000047.1 GCF_030452865.1 Pseudorhodobacter sp. | reverse complement strand
GGGCTGGCTGCCCCCCGATCCGTTTTTGCCAAGCTGCAAAAAACTTCCCCCCCCGAGGATATTTCTTCAGAGAAGACGGCGGCAGAGTCCGTTTTAATCCACTGCGGCACCGGTGCCGCCTCGACCGCCTGCGCCGCGCGGATGATCGGAGCATAGCCGGTGCAGCGGCACAAATTGCCCGCCAGCACGGTATCATGATCGGTGCGGCCTTGTGCGTGGGCCGTGGCCATCGACACCACGAAACCCGGCGTGCAAAACCCGCATTGCGAGCCGTGATGTGTGACCATCGCCTCTTGCACCGGATGCGGCGTGCCATCGGGGCCGATCAGCCCTTCGACGGTGCGCACCGATTTGCCATGCAGTTGCGGCAGGAACAGGATGCAGGCGTTCAGTGCCTTTGGCCCATCGGCATCGGTGACCATTACGGTGCAGGCACCGCAATCGCCTTCGTTGCAGCCTTCCTTGGTGCCGGTCAGACCGCGTTCCTCACGCAGCCAATCGAGCAATGTCCGCGTCGGCGACGTGCCGGACACGCGAACAGGCGTCCCGTTCAGGTGAAACGCTGTATCCGTCATGATAAAATCCGCCGCCTTCTCCCCGTCCAAGGCCATTGCGTGACCGCCCGATGCGGCGTAAAGCGGGCCACGCGCCCTTGTCTCCATGGTCTATGAAGCCAATCCTCGCGTCAAATAGCAAATACAAATTGGCTTGAGGAATTCGCAAGTCTTGCTTGGTTTATTTGAAAATGACGCAGAGCTTTTCAAAAACAACGGGATATGCGCCGGTGCGGTCTTCCCACGGGCGGCAAGGCTGCGCTAATGTCAGCCCATGAAAGCCCCCCGATTCATTCATCTGCGCACCCATACCGAGTATTCGCTGCTGGAAGGCGCGGTGCCACTGAAAACGCTGATCAAGCTTTGCGTCGCGCAGAAGCTCCCTGCGGTCGCGGTGACCGACACCAACAACATGTTCGCGGCGCTGGAGTTTTCGACGCTTGCGGCAGGTGAAGGTGTGCAACCGATCATCGGCTGTCAGATCAGCGTGAATTACGACCCGCCACAACCCGGTGAGAAGCCGCGCGCGGCGGCTCCGGTTGTGCTTCTCGCGCAGAATCAACTCGGTTACATGAACCTGATGAAACTGAACACCTGCCTTTACGTCGACACCGGCGGGCAGTTGCCGCAGGTTACGCTCGCGCAGTTGGAGTCTCATTCGCTAGGGCTGATCTGTCTGACCGGCGGGGCCGACGGACCGGTCGGAAAGCATCTGCAAAGCGGGCAGCGACCGAAGGCGCAGACGCTTTTGACGCGGTTGGCGCGCGCTTATCCGAACCGGCTGTATGTCGAGTTGCAGCGCCACCCCGGCGCGGGCGGTCAGTTGACCGAAGGAGAACGGGCAAGCGAACGTGGGTTCATTGAAATGGCCTATGACATGAGCCTGCCTCTGGTCGCCACCAATGATGTCTATTTCCCCAATGCGTCGATGTATGAGGCGCATGACGCGCTGATCTGCATTGCCGAGGGCGCTTATGTCGACCAAAGCCAACCCCGCCGTCGCCTGACGCCGCAGCATTATTTCAAGTCGGAAGCGGAAATGGTGACGCTGTTCGCGGACCTGCCGGAAGCGATTGAGAATACAGTAGAAATTGCACGGCGCTGTGCATTCAAAGTGGCGAAACACGCGCCGATCCTGCCGAAATTCGCCGATGATGAGGTGAATGAATTGCGGCGCGCGGCCAATGAGGGGCTGCAAGCGCGGTTGGCGGTGATCCCGCATGCCGTCAGCGTGGAGGAGTACCAGGCGCGGCTGGATTTCGAACTCGACATCATCATCGGGATGAAATTTCCCGGCTATTTCCTGATCGTCGCCGATTTTATCAAATGGGCCAAGGAAAAGGGCATTCCGGTCGGGCCGGGCCGTGGCTCGGGTGCCGGGTCACTGGTCGCCTATGCACTGACCATCACTGATCTGGACCCGTTGCGCTATTCGCTGCTGTTTGAGCGGTTCCTCAACCCCGAACGGGTGTCGATGCCCGACTTCGATATCGACTTCTGTATGGATCGCCGCGAGGAGGTGATCCATTATGTTCAAGGCAAATACGGGCGCGACAAAGTGGGGCAAATCATCACCTTCGGCGCGCTTTTGTCGAAAGCGGCTGTGCGCGATGTGGGCCGGGTTTTGCAAATGTCGTATATGCAGGTCGACCGCCTGTCGAAGATGATTCCGGTTGAAGGGGTCAAACCGGTGTCGATCACCAAGGCGCTGGCGGATGAACCGCGTTTGCGCGAAGCGGCGAAAGAGGAAGTGGTCGCGCGGCTTCTGGATTACGGCCAGCAGATCGAAGGTTTGCTGCGCAACGCCTCCACCCATGCGGCGGGGGTGGTGATCGGCGATCGGCCTTTGGACGAATTGGTGCCGCTTTATCAAGACCCGAAATCCGACATGCCCGCGACCCAGTTCAATATGAAATGGGTCGAAGCGGCGGGCTTGGTGAAATTCGACTTTCTGGGTCTGAAAACCCTGACGGTGATCGAATCGGCGTTGAACCTGCTGCGGCTTCGGGGGGTGGACCTCGATATTTCGATGATCCCGCTGGATGACGAAAAAACCTATCAACTCTATGCAAGCGCCAAAACCGTTGCCGTGTTTCAGGTGGAAAGTTCCGGCATGATGGACGCGCTGCGTCGTATGAAACCGACCTGTATCGAGGATATCGTGGCGCTGGTGGCGCTTTACCGCCCCGGCCCGATGGAAAACATCCCAACCTATTGCGAGGTGAAAAACGGGCTGCGGGAACTTGAATCGGTGCATCCGACGATTGACCATCTGCTCGCCGAGACTCAGGGGATCATCGTTTACCAGGAACAGGTGATGCAGATCGCACAGGTCATGGCCGGCTATTCGCTGGGCGGCGCGGACCTGTTGCGGCGCGCGATGGGCAAGAAGATTGCCGCCGAAATGGCAAAGGAGCGGCCGAAATTCGTTGAAGGCGCCAAAGCGACCCATAATGTCGATGCGAAAAAGGCCGGGGAAGTCTTTGACCTGTTGGAGAAATTCGCCAATTACGGCTTCAACAAATCCCACGCTGCCGCCTATGCCGTAGTCAGTTATCAAACCGGGTATCTGAAGGCGAATTACCCGGTGGAATTCATGGCCGGGGTGATGAACTGCGATATCCATCTGACCGACAAGCTGGCAGTCTATAAGCGTGAGGTCGACAAGCTGGGGATCAAGACGGTTGCGCCTTGCGTCAACGCCTCGCTTGCCACTTTCACCGTGCGGGATGGCGCGCTGGTCTATGCGTTGGGGGCTTTGAAAAATGTCGGTGTGGAGGCGATGAAGATGATCGTCGCCGCCCGCCACACCGAACATGGTGAAAAACCCTTCGCCACCCTGTTTGATTTCGCCCGCCGGGTGGATTTGAAACGTGTCGGCAAGCGCCCGCTGGAAATGTTGGCGCGTGCCGGGGCGTTTGACAATCTCGATCCGAACCGCGCCCGCGTGTTTGAGGCGCTCGACGGGCTTTCGGCCTATTCCGCTGCAATCCATGACGCGAAAACCTCCAACCAGACCAGCCTGTTCGGTGAGGCGGGAGAGGACGTGCCGGAACCGCGCCTTGGGTCGCGCGATGATTGGTTGCCGGTGGAACGCCTGACCGAAGAACATAAAGCGATTGGCTTTTACCTCTCCGGCCATCCGCTGGATGACTATATGGTGCCGCTCAAACGCAAGGGTGTTTCGACCTTGGCCGAAATCACCGCCCGTGCCGAAAATGGCGCGATGGTGGCAAAAATCGCAGGCTCGGTCAGTTCGAAACAGGAACGCAAATCGGCGCGTGGCAACCGCTTTGCCTTTATCCAACTCTCGGACCCGACCGGGCTTTATGAGGTGACGGTGTTCTCTGACACGCTGGAAGCCGCCCGCGATGTTTTGGAACCCGGAATGAACGTGGTCCTGACGGTGGAGGCGACGCTGGAAGGCGAAACCCTGAAACTGCTGGCCCGCGCCGCGCAACCGATTGATTCTGTGGCCGCCGAAGCCGGGGGCAGCGCCATTCGCATCCACATCGACCGGGCCGAGGCCGCCGCTGCCGTGGCCGCCCTGCTGGCCCGTGTCGCCAAAGATGGCGGCCGCAACAAAGGCCCGGTGACAATCTGCGTCCCCGATCAGGCCTCGGGGCAGGAAATTGACCTCGCCTTGCCAATGGATTACCCGGTGACGCCGCAGGTCAAAGGTGCGCTGAAGGCAATGACCGGCGTGGTGATGATCGAGGAACTTTAGCCAGCCGTGCGCGCATAAAAATACCGCGCCACCATGATCGCCAGCACAATGCGACAAACATGGTGCAAGGTCACATACACCACCGAAATTTGCAGGCTGAGCGCGATCAGGCTCATCTCAGTGATCCCGCCGGGTGCGAAGGCCAGAAATACTGCCGAAACCGGCATTCCTACTGCGGCATGCAGCAGCTCCGCCACGCCAAACGCTATCGTCAATGAGGCAGCGGTGGACAGCACCGCCAAGCCAAAGCCGCGCCGCAGTGTCGCCATCGCCATACCCGCGAACCGTGCGCCCAGACCGGTGCCAACCACGATCTGCGTCATCGAAATCATCCAATTCGGCGGCACTGCATCGGTCAACCCGGTCAGATGCGCGACGGCCGAAAACATCAGCGGCCCGGTCATGATCGCCGCTGGAAACCGCAAGGCGCGCCCGGCGAAATAGCCGCCGATCCCCGCCACAAGCAAAACAGCAATATTCCACAAATCCAATGGATTGCCAGATCCCTTTAGCAAAACACCTGAAGCAGAGCCAACCGCATGCCCCGACATCACCGTAAACAGCACCGGCATGAACACGATCGTCAGAATCAGCCGCATGAACTGCATCAGCACCAGCAGCGCCACATCCGCGCCTGCTTCCTCACCCATCACCACGGTTTCCATCAACCCACCCGGCACCGAGCCGAAATAGGCCGTGGGCCGCGTCACCCCGCCGCGCCGGTAAATCTGATATCCGGTGAAATGCGCCAGCGGCACAAAGGCAAACAGCGCCAGAACCGTCGGCCACCAGCCCAAAGCGTCATGGAAAATCGCTGGCGTAAACGCACCGCCGATCCCGACCCCGATGATGGGAATAAAGCTCATCCTCAACGGTTGCGGCATGTGGATCGGTTGCCCCAGCACCCGCCATTTCGCAATCGCAAACAGCGCCACCACCAAAAGTGAACCGAGAAGATAGCCCAAAGGCAACCCCAGCACCTTGCCCGCAAAACCGCCAATGGTGCCAAAGGCCAAGGTTGCCGCCAAAGCGGGAAGGTCAAACTCGGTCTTACCAATGGTCAGTGTTCGCATCCGCACCCTATCGCCGCCAAAAACACCGCCGCGCGGCGCAACCCCTTACCAATGCGGCGGGCGTTGGTCGGTGAAGACTGCGCCCTCCTCATCCGGCCCGGCCATGCGTTCCAGCAACATCGCCATGCGCCGGGTCAACCGGTCAATCTCATCCGCCTGGCGTGCGACGATATCCGACAAATCCTCCACCGTGCGGATCAGATGCGCAACCCGTTCCTCTACCGCGTCGATCTGATTGCTCATCTCCATCCCTTGCTTGCCCAGCCTTGCCCCTTCCGCTACACCGCCGCAGCATAAGCTGCAAAGGGTTTCCCGATGGCCAAAGACAAACAACCCCGTAAACCGCGCGCAGAGACGCCAAAAGGCTTCCGCGACTATTTCGGCGCGGATGTGGTGGAACGGCGTGAGATGCTGGCGAAAATCTCGGCGGTGTATGAGCGTTATGGCTTTGATCCGTTGGAAACCAGCGCCGTGGAAACGGTGGAGGCCTTGGGAAAATTCCTCCCCGATGTGGACCGCCCCAATGAAGGCGTCTTTGGCTGGCAGGACGAGGATGGCGACTGGCTGGCGCTGCGCTATGACCTGACAGCCCCTTTGGCCCGCGTCGCCGCCCAGTTCCGCAACGACCTGCCTTCGCCCTACCGCCGCTATGCCATGGGTCCGGTCTGGCGGAATGAGAAACCGGGGCCGGGGCGCTTTCGCCAGTTTTATCAATGCGATGCCGATACCGTGGGCGCGCCTTCGGTGGCCGCAGATGCCGAGATTTGCGCGATGCTGTCGGATGCGCTGGAGGAAGTGGGAATTGAGCGTGGGGACTACATTATCCGCGTGAACAACCGCAAGGTGCTGAACGGCGTGATGGAGGTTGCGGGCATCCTCGACCCCTCCGACCCGTCAAAGTTTGAGGCCGAACGCGGGATTGTGTTGCGTGCAATTGATAAGCTGGACCGATTGGGGCCACTTGGCGTATTGGCGCTGTTGGGAGAAGGGCGGAAGGACGAAAGCGGTGACTTCACTACAGGCGCGGGGCTGACGGAGGCCCAAGCCAAGGTCGTAATGCGGTTCGTCATGGCAACGACAAATATTCATGATCGAATGGTCGAACGTTTCTTCAGACCAGAAAATCCGCTTCCTGAGCCAAGTGAGTTGGGAAGCACACTTATTGGCATTTTGTTTCCAGATATGTTAGCGATTTCCATGAGTCATCCCGCCGAACTCAAGGTTGAAACGTTAGAATATCTCTCTTCAATAGTAGGCATCTCCGAAACCGGGCGCCAAGGCGTTGAAGAGTTGGAGCAAATTGCTAACCTTTTGCTTGCTCAAGGATATGGGCCAGACCGCATTCGTATGGACCCCTCCGTCGTGCGTGGCCTCGGCTATTACACCGGCCCGGTTTATGAGGCCGAACTCACCTTTGAAATCCACGACGAGAAAGGCCGCAAACGCCAATTCGGCTCGGTCGCGGGCGGTGGGCGCTATGACGATTTGGTCAAACGCTTCACCGGCCAAGCCGTTCCCGCAACCGGGGTTTCCATTGGCGTTGACCGTCTGCTTGCGGCGCTGCGTGCGAAAGGCCGCAGCGGCGCGCAGTCCCAAGGCCCGGTCGTTGTCACCGTGATGGACCGGGACCGCATGGCGGATTACATGGCGATGGTGGGCGACCTGCGCCGCGCAGGTATCCGCGCCGAAATGTATCTCGGCAATCCGAAAAACTTCGGCAACCAGTTGAAATACGCCGATAAACGCGGTTCCCCCATTGCAATAATCCAAGGCGGGGATGAGGCGGCAAAAGGTATGGTTATTCTCAAAGACCTGATCCTTGGTGCGAAAATCGCGGAAAACGCGACGCTGGAGGAATGGAAAGACCGCCCCGCGCAGGTGGAGGTTCCGGTGGCGGAACTGGTGGATGCGGTAAAAACGATGCTTGCCCTCTACGAGTCCCCTGCCCGATGACAACCCGCGCCGCGATCCGGGCCGAAGCTGAACGCATCTTCGCCGCCTTCAAAGCCGCTGGCGCGGTGGCGGTGGAGGCGGATACTTTGCTGTCTGCCGAAATATTGCTCGACCTTTACGGCGAAGACATCCGCGCCCGTGCCTATGTCACGCAAGACCCATTGCACGGTGAAATGATGCTGCGCCCGGATTTTACAGTGCCAGTCGTGCAGGCCCATATGCAAGGCGGTGCCGAACCGGCGCGCTATTGTTACATGGGCGAGGTGTACCGCAAGCAAGACCACCTTGGCCCCCATGCCAGCGAATACCTGCAAGTCGGGTTTGAGATGTTTGATCGCGCAGCCCCCGAAGCGGCGGATGCCGAATTGTTCTCTTTGTTCAATGGCTTGCTGTCACCCCTCGGCCTGCGGCCCGCGACAGGCGATATCGGCATCCTGATGGCGGCGGTGAACGGCCTTTCAACCACCCCGCGCCGAAAAGCCGCCCTGTTACGCCATATCTGGCGGCCTGCGCGGTTTCGCAAACTGCTCGACCGGTTTTCGGGCCGCGCCGTGGTGCCGGAGGCACGGCTTGGCCTGTTGGATCGGCTCAGGACCGGGGATGCGGACCCTGCCCCGATGATCGGCCTGCGCTCCGAGGCGGAGATTGCGGCGCGGGTGTCGGCGTTGGTCGAGGACGCGGGAACGCCACCGATTGCGGCACCGGAGGCGGCGCTGCTGTATGATCTGTTGACCCTGCAAGCCCCGGCGCGGGCGGCGCTGTCGCATCTGCGCGGCATTACCCCGATGTTACCTGCGATTGAACCCGCTGTCGACCGGTTCGCAAGCAGGCTCGGCGCGCTGGAACGGCACGGGATCAACCCGTCTGAATTGCCGTTCGTTGCCAGCCATGGCCGGTCGTCGATGGAATATTACGATGGGTTTGTGTTCAGCTTCCACGGCGCAGGCGACGGTCCGCCCGTGGCCTCCGGCGGGCGGTATGATGCGTTGACGGCCGTACTGGGACAGGGGCGATCCATCCCGGCAGTTGGCGGCATCATCCGCCCGGCACTGGTTACCGCGCTGCGCGAGGCAATGACATGAGCCTGAAAATCGGGGTGCCCTCCAAGGGGCGGTTGATGGAAAAGACCTTTGATTGGTTCGGCGCGCGTGGCGTGAAAATGGCGCGCAGCGGGTCCGAGCGGGAGTATTCAGGCGGCGTTGACGGGGTGCAGGGCATTGAACTTGTTTTGCTTTCCGCGAGTGAAATTCCGCGCGAACTATCGGCGGGGCGTATTCACCTTGGCGTCACCGGATCGGATTTGATCCGTGACAAGCTGGCCGATTGGCGGAGCCAGGTGGTGGAAGTGGCGCCCTTGGGCTTTGGCCATGCCGATCTGATCATCGCGGTGCCGAGCGCCTGGATTGACGTTGAAACGGTCGATGATCTGGACGCAGCAGCGGCGGCGTTTCGGCGGGAACATGGGTTCCGGCTGCGGATTGCGACAAAATATCATCGGCTTGTGCGGGAGTTTCTGACAGCGCAGGGCGTCGCGGATTATCAACTGGTGGACAGCCAGGGTGCCACCGAAGGCACCGTCAAAAATCTGACGGCCGAGGCGATTGCAGATATCACGTCATCGGGCGAAACGCTGCGAGCGAACCATCTCAAGATCCTGTCGGATGGCTTGGTCCACGCCTCGCAGGCCACGCTTTTCGCGGCGCGGGGCGCGGGCTGGGATGCGGAAGCGCGGACTGTTCTGGCGCAGCTTGCGGCGCGTCTTGGCGTGCAAGCAGAGGTATAACGTGCCACTCCCGCCATTCGTCGCCGGGCTGTTTGCCCATCTTCTCAAGGTTGGGCCGGGCAGCGGGGCAAGCCCGCTGCGGTGGGCATCAGCCATCTCTGGAAACACCCCAGAAAGACTATGGGAAATCTACAGAAAGCACCCCGGAGGCGGAGGGTTCATCGACGGGTCATGGGCGCAGTCAGAGCCAGCCTACCGCAACCCGATATCGGCCAACGCGCGGGCCAGATCGGGTGGCAAGGCTTCCTCGGCGACACGACCCTTTGGCAGATCACGCGGCGCATCCTCGACGCTCAGATAGCGCCAACCCTGGAACGGGCGGCGCGGGGCGGCTTCGGTGCGGTGCAAATCCGGGTCCAGGATCAGGGCGCAACGCAATATCCCGTCCTCGCCACGGATTTCCTCCATCGCCGTGATATGCTGCCGCGCGAGGATCACGCCTTTGAACACCCAATAGAGCGAGCCACCGTTCAGCACCTCATCCGCGCGCTTTGGCCACATGCGGGTGATGTGACGCGGCAATCCATCGGGCCAATGTTTGCGCCGCAGATCTTGCCAGCCGACAAGTTCCTCCACCGTTTCGGTGCCGACGCAGAGTTTCAGCAGGTTGACAGTTCCGACCACGGGTTTCCCTTGACGAAGCAGAGCGCAATGCCTTGCGCGGTTTCACGCCAGCAGACAACCGGAATCAGTCCGGCTGCCATCCGCGTTAACCTGAATTTAACCCCTTATCGGCCCGGAACAAGGGCAAGCCTTGCGTTGACCTCCGGCCATTCCCGGCCTATTTTGTGGATTCGCGCGCAAGCACCCCCATATGTTCACCGTTCTGCCTGAAGGACCGCCCCATGTCCCGTTTTTCTGCCCCTATCGCCGAGGCCATCTGGGATATGAAATACCGCCTGAAATCGCAGGATGGCACCCCGATCGACCGCACGGTCGAAGACACTTGGCGGCGGATCGCGCGGGCGCTGGCAGCAACCGAAAAGGAACCTGCGAGATGGGAGGACGCTTTTTACAAAGCGTTGGAAGACTTCAAATATTTGCCTGCGGGGCGCATTACCGCTGGCGCGGGAAGCGGGCGTTCGGTGACGATGTTCAACTGCTTTGTCATGGGGACAGTGCCGGATGATATGGGCGGCATATTCGATGCGCTGAAAGAGGCCGCGCTGACGATGCAGCAAGGCGGTGGCATTGGCTATGATTTCAGCACGATCCGCCCGCGCGGGGCGGAAGTGAAGGGGGTGGCGGCTGATGCCTCAGGCCCGCTTTCGTTCATGGATGTCTGGGATGCGATGTGCCGTACCATCATGTCAGCGGGATCGCGCCGAGGGGCGATGATGGCCACAATGCGCTGTGACCACCCCGATATCGAGGCGTTCATCGAGGCGAAGAAAGACCCGGCGCGTTTGCGGATGTTCAACCTTTCCGTGCTGGTGACCGATGCGTTCATGGCGGCGGTCAAGGCGGATGGTCCTTGGGATTTGCTCTTTGGCGATAAGGTTTACCAGACGGTGCAAGCGCGCGATCTGTGGAACCGCATCATGCGCAACACCTACGATTTCGCCGAACCGGGGGTGATTTTCATCGACCGGATCAATACAGCGAACAACCTGGCCTATTGCGAGACGATTGCGGCGACCAACCCTTGCGGCGAACAACCGCTGCCGCCTTACGGTGCCTGTTTGCTCGGGTCCATCAACCTTGCGACTTTGGTGACGGAACCGTTCACCGCCAAGGCCAAGCTTGATCCGAAGGCATTGAAAACGCTGGTGTCTACGGCAGTCAGGATGATGGATAATGTCGTCGATGCCAGCCGATTTCCGTTGCCGCAACAGGCCGCGGAGGCACAGGCCAAGCGTCGGATCGGGCTGGGCGTTACCGGGCTGGCCGATGCTTTGCTGATGCTGGGGCTGCGCTATGGCTCGGTGGAGGCGGCGGCGCAGACCGAAGCCTGGATGAAGGCGATTGCGCGGGCGGCCTACTTGGCTTCGGTCGATCTGGCGCGCGAAAAGGGGCCGTTCCCGCTGTTTGATGCGGAGAAATACCTCGCCTCTGGCACCATGCTGACCATGGATGACGACGTACGCGACGCGATTCGCAAACACGGGATTCGCAACGCGCTGCTGACCTCCATCGCTCCTACCGGCACGATCAGCCTTTATGCCGGCAATGTCTCCTCCGGGGTTGAGCCGGTGTTTGCCTACGCCTACACCCGCAAGGTTTTGCAGAAAGACGGCAGCCGGACCGAAGAGGAAGTGGTCGATTACGCGGTGCGGATGTGGCGCGAGTTGCATGGTGATACACCTTTGCCAAAGCATTTCGTCAATGCGCAGACCCTGCCCCCGCTGGATCATGTGCGGATGCAGGCGGCGGCGCAGAAATGGGTCGACAGCAGCATTTCGAAGACCATAAATTGCCCCGAAGACATCAGCTTTGACGCGTTCAAGGAGGTGTATATGGCAGCCTGGGACAGCGGCTGCAAAGGCTGCACTACCTACAGGCCGAATGAGGTGACAGGCTCTGTGCTGTCAGTGAACGAGACATCGGAGCAAGTGCCGGAGGCGGATATCGGCGCTGAGGTGGTTTACCTGACCGAACCGCTGGACCGCCCCGCCTCGCTGGAAGGCCATACCTACAAGGTGAAATGGCCGGGGTCGGAGCATGCGCTTTACATCACCATCAACGACATCATCATTTCCGGCCACCGCCGCCCGTTCGAGGTGTTTATCAACTCCAAGAACATGGAGCATTTTGCCTGGACCGTAGCACTGACGCGGATGATTTCGGCGGTGTTCCGGCGCGGTGGCGATGTGAGTTTCGTGGTCGAGGAGTTGAAAGCCGTGTTCGATCCGCGCGGTGGTGCCTGGGTCGATGGCCGCTATATCCCGTCGATCCTTGCTGCCATCGGCGGCGTGATCGAACGCCACCTGATCGCGATAGGATTTATCGAGGGCGAAGGCATGGGACTGAAATCCGACCCCAAAGCCGAGGTTGTTGCAATGAGCGCGGCACGCGGCAAATCCTGCTCCTCCTGCGGGAGTTATGAGATGCGGATGGTCGAGGGCTGCATGACTTGCGCAAGCTGTGGCTTTTCGAAATGCGGCTGAGGGTGCGTTGAGTCAGTATGTGTTTTTACTGGCGTAGTTAGGGCAAAACCCGTGAATTCGTCGGCCAAGAGTTGGGAGTGGTTTTGTCAGAGCCCGTTAGGTCTTGAAATTATGGGCATTTTTACGAATGCGATTTGGGACCTGTTTTGGTGGGAAAATGGCCCGTTGACCGCGGTTCAGCTTAAACGGGACCAAGTTTTTCGACACGACAAGAATTTTGGCCTACTTCCGGGAAGGGAAGCAGGCCGTTTTCCTGTTCAGCTCCTGCTATGATCCCGGGATATTCTTCGAATTCCATTTCGGCGGGGATTCCGAGCATTTTCGGCGCCCGCGAACCTTCGATGCTGACCGCAGGTTATCCGGCTTGCGCCGCCCGCCCGCTGCTCCAAATCCGCGATAATTGCAGATAATACGGTGAAATCGGGGTGTCCCGGGACGATAAGACTAGCTGGAAGGTTGGCGCGCAAACTTTATGATTCTCCACCAAAATTGATAGAGACTGTGGCACAGACCGAGCGGCTGATCGAGCTTAGGCGCTGAGGGCGTAGATGTGGCGAGCGGTGAGGGCTGCCTTCACGTTCTCACCAACGGCGCGCGCAACGGGCGGCGGGAAGGCGTTGCCTACCTGCCGGTACGCGGCAGTCTTGCGGCCCGTGAATTGCCAGTCAGCCGGGAAGCCTTGAATCCTCGCGACCATCTCAACAGTTAGGCGTGGCATCCCGACGAAATCTGCCTCTGGTACTTCCTCCGCTACTGTTTTGCCGTTGACCCCCAATGCCGCCCATGCAGCGCGGGCGCGCGTGGGCCCAAGGTCTGGACCGCCGTGTTTCTTTGATCCGCCCACGATTGTCGGCGCAATCTCATCGGCGCGCTTCGCCCAAGCAGAAGCGCCGCGCCAGCCGTTCGCGCCGATCAGTTCGCGCAGGACTGCCCCGACCGTGGCGGGGTTATGGGGCTGGGGCGTGGGCCAGTCGAAGTGTTCTGCGGATGGTTTCTCAATGGCGACGATAACAACGCGGGGGCGAAGCTGTGGCACACCAAAGTCGGATGCATTCAGCAGTCGCCATTCGGTCTTGTATCCAATCTTCTCAAGCTGGCGCTTCAGTCCTTCACGGTAATCCTGAAATACCGCACCTAGGAAGCCCCTGACGTTCTCGATCATCACGGCCCGGGGACGGGTTGCTGCGATGATATCAATGGCGTCTGGAAACATGTTCCGCTCATCCGCTGGACCAAGCTGCTTCCCGGCGACTGAGAACGGTGGGCACGGCAGGCCGCCGGCCAGCAGGTCAATCCCGGCGAAGGTAGCTGCGCGCTCTTTGAAAATGCGCAAGTCATCCTCAATGACGTTCCAGCTCGGGCGGTTCGCCCGGAGGGTTGCGCAGCAATGGGCGTCAATCGCAATGAGGACGCTGTGGTCGAAGCCCGCTTGCTCAAGACCAAAGGCCTGACCGCCCGCACCTGCACAAAGCTCCATTTAGGTCAACATGTAGCATTCTCCCGGTTTTGTGGCCCTACTGAGTGTTTAGGGCACCCGCGCTGCCTTGTCAGCAGCCTTTTAATGTTCGCATATTGTTCTAAATGAACCTTTGCGATCTGGCAATAAAGGAAAAGGCGGGCAAATCGCCCGCCTTCCGTCCTAGAACCCGTATTAACTCACCGTCTTAGGCGGCTGACAGGGCGTAACCCTTTGATTTCTTGGCTCCGGCGGTAGGGATCGAACCTACGACCAATTGATTAACAGTTCTATGGGCTAGACGGCTGGTGGACGGCTAAGCTAGGCTAAGCCGAGTAAAAACAAAGGCTTGATACGCATACCCACCCCCATAGACGGCTCCGAAAAGATACCTTGACCCCAACGTAGCCTTACGCGAGCCTTACGCCAGACCGGAGGCACATATGACGATCTACCCGACAAAGGCCCGCTTGACAGACGCGATGGCCGCCAAGTTCCCCTACCTGCCGAAAGGGCAAAAGCTGATTGCGGATGAGGTCGAGCCGGGCCTTTATTTGAAGGTCGGCAAGACCGCCAAGAGTTGGGTCGTGCAGCGGGAACTGCGCGT
>NZ_JAKDLJ010000389.1 GCF_030452865.1 Pseudorhodobacter sp. | reverse complement strand
TGACCCGTGCCGTCTGTCGTCATGCCGGGCATCGACATGCCGGAATGGTCCATCCCGCTCATTCCATCCGGACTCTGCGCCGGGGCATCCATTGCGCCCATGTCATGATGTGCCGCTCCTTGGGTGATCTCGGCCAGCACCTCGGCGGCAGGCCGGAATGAAAAGTCGTGCAGGAACACCACCACTTCCTGCCGGTCAGACGTCAGATCTTCTGGCCGGCGCACGATCAGGGGGGCCGCGAGCAGGCTCATCTCCTGCACCGGCACATGGCTGTGCATCCAGTAGGTGCCGGGCATCGCCGCATAGTCGTAGCTGCGCGCTTCGCCCGGCTGCAACAGCGGCATCGGCAGGTTCGGCACCCCGTCCTGCACATTGGGCGGGATCTGGCCATGCCAGTGGATGATCGTCTCCTCCGCCAGCGTATTGGTCAGATCGACGCGGAACCGCTGACCGGGATCAAGGATCAACCCTTGCCCGCCCGATCCATTGGTAAGGCCCATGACAGTGGCTGCGCGACCGCCAACCTCAATCACCCGGGATGTTGCGGCCAGCGAAAGCGGTGCGCTTTGCGCGAAACCCGTGCGCGGCAGGGCGGTGGTGGCAGCCAAGGCTGCGGATGCGGCCAGAAAGCCGCGACGTGTCAGATCATGTCTCATTTTGAATTATTCCATCAACCCCCCAAAGGGGCGCGTCGGTCTGGAGCCGCAGGACAACTCCGCTCATCAACCGTTCAGAGGAATTTCGGGGGGCGGTCGGCTGTCTCGCCCGTGCGCCCGCGCAAAACGAGGGACACGGTGGCCCGGTGCGCAACCGGGCGAAAGGCCATTTGCGCGGCGTCCGCAGAGGTAAACCAAGTTGCAATCGATCCAAGACAGGCGATCGCACAGGCGCCTGACATTGCATGATCAGAACCGCCACAATGCTTCATCGCGTCGACATGCCCGCTCTTGACTGTTTGTTCACTGTGACAGGGTGCCGTCGTTTTCTGCACTTGCCCCGCCATTGCCGCATGCGGGAGGACACCGAACAAAGCGATGGAAAGTGTAAGCAGGGCTGTGACAATAAATCGAGTCATCGAAGCCTTCAGACGGCAGTGTGACAGATTTTATGATCGGCGGGTGATTTACGCAAGACACGAAGCCGTTTTGACCCGCTTCGGGGGCCGGCGGATCAAGAATGTGTCCTTAGCTGAAGGCCAAGCTAGATTTATGCCCCTGCGAATATGTTTTTTCTAGGCTTGTGGCATTCTGAGCTTTGCGCAGCCATACGAATGCTTTCCGCCCAAACTGCTTGAGAGACAGAGACGAGTTGGTTGCTTTCGCGACAGGTTGAGGGTTGGGAGAGTGGCTTCCAACGCCTGTCACGGAGGGATGCCGATGGGCGTTGTTGAAGTTCTGGACTCGGTGCGGCCAATGAGAACGGGCGGCTGGAAGGTAGATGTGAGCCGGGGTGAGCGGAACGGGCGGGTGTCGTCCGAATGGTTCAACCGGCCAGATGATGAGCGGTATCTGTCGCTCGATGATCTTTGGGCATCGGTGAATGGTCGCTCCGAGCGCAGCCGCAGCAGGGTCGTACAAACTGCAGATATTCGGGTCGAGGCGTCGCGTGACAATGGCGAGCGCCTGCATCTGATGCTGCCGAAGGCGCAGGAACCGGTGGTGCCAACCCATTGGGCGTTCGGGCAGCTCGCCAGCATTGTTGGCGCACCCGCCTCCTACTTGCGGCAACTGCCCGCGCCGCTGGCGGGCATCAACCTGCAATACGGGCTGACCAACCACCGTGCCGAGCAGGTGAAAACCTTCGAGACCGAAGATGGCCGAACCGAACTGCGCGCCGTGACTGGCCCCGACTATGGCCGCATCCACGACTTTGAGTTGGTCGAGGCGGTGCAGCGCATCGCGGGCAATGGCACCGGCGACACGCGCTGGAAGGTGCCGGGTGTGCTGGACTGGTCGACAGGGGTCTACAACCCCGATGTTGAGATCAGCCGCGACACGACCACGCTCTATGCCTCGGACCGTGACGTCTTCCTGTTCCTGGTCGATGATCGCAACCCGATCGAAGCAGGCCGACTGCCCGACGGCTCTCCCGATCTCTACTTCCGGGGCTTCTATTGCTGGAATTCCGAGGTCGGGGCCAAGACCCTTGGCATGGCCAGCTTTTACCTGCGGGCGGTGTGCCAGAACCGCAATCTCTGGGGCGTCGAAGATTTCCAGGAGATCAAGATCCGCCACTCGAAATACGCCGCCTCGCGGTTTGCCCATGAGGCGGCCCCGGCACTGACGCGCTTCGCCAACTCCTCGCCACAGGGCTTCGTGAACGGCATCAGAGCGGCGCGGCAGCAGATCGTGGCGCGGACGGACGAGGACCGGGATGATTTCCTGAGGAAGCGCGGCTTCTCGAAGGCCGAGTCTGGCAAGATCATCGAGAAGGTGCTGATGGAAGAGGGTCGCCCGCCGGAGTCGATATTCGACTTCGTGCAGGGGATCACGCGGTTGGCGCGAGACAAGACCCAGCAGGATGCGCGGCTTGACATGGAAGGGCGCGCGAAAAAGCTCCTCGACCGGGTCGGCTGACGCCAGTTCACATCACGGCGACCGCCTGCATTTGCGGCGGTCGCAGACTTTTCCTTCATATCCACCGATGGCCGCGCCCCAAACGGGGCAAGGGCCTTCGGCGTGCGCAATTCAGCGAGGTTCTCATGACCCCCCAAGAAGAAACGATCATACTAGAGGCCCGTGACATCCTCGGCCGATACCTGAGCCAGAACCCGGTGATCGGCAGCTGGCAGGCGCTGCTGGACTACAGTGCGCTCAGCGTGCGCGGGCCTATTGAGCGCTTTCACGTGCTCTATCTCGACCGCAAGAACCGCATCATCGCGGACGAGCTTCTGTCGGTCGGCACCGTGGATCACGTCCCAGTCTATCCGCGCGAGGTGATCAAGCGGGCGCTGATTCTGAACGCCAGCGCTTTAATCTTGATCCATAACCACCCCTCAGGCGATCCGACACCTTCAGAGGCTGATCTGGCAATGACCAAAGAAATCCAGAAGGGCTGCAAATATCTCGGCCTGACGTTGCATGACCACATCATTGTCGGGGCCGGCACGGAGCTGAGCCTGCGGGGTCTCGGCAAGATCTGAAACCGCGTCCTCATCATCCGCCGCCGTCCCCTTCGAGGCAGAGGGGGGCGGTGGGGTCTTTGACGGATGAGGCGGGGAGAGAGGCTTCCCGCGCCGTCGGAGATTTTGCCCATGCTCGACCTTCCCAATCCAGTCCGGCCGACC
>NZ_JAKDLJ010000388.1 GCF_030452865.1 Pseudorhodobacter sp. | reverse complement strand
AGCACCGCCCATTGCAGGATCGCCGTGCGTACCGGGCTTGCCATTGCCGGGCCCCACACCGCTTGCACCTCCGGCGGCATCAGGGCAAAACTGATATGGGTCAGCAGGGCGGAGGCAACAGCCATCAGCATCAGCGCCATCCAACCGACCGAAGGCGCAAAGCCAAAGCGTAGCACCTGCGCCGCAGCCTGTCGCGGCGCAACCAGCGTTGCGCGCAGCATTTGCATCAGGTTCGCCGGGGTCAATTCCATCTTTACCGTTCCGCTTCAATGAGGTTGAGCATCCAGAACACCACAAACGCCACACCAGTCAGCACGGAAACCGCCGTCAGACCACCGCTCGGCCCGATCATGCCTTTGACCAATCCTTGCAGCAACATCAAAGGGCTGACCGTGACCAGCGCCCAAAACAGGGCCAGTCTTGCGCCGTAATGGTTGCCCTTACCACCGAAAACCCGCGCGATCCAATGGCTTATCGCAGCCAGCAGATACCAGACCGGGATCAGCACCAAAATCCCCATCGCCAATCCGAAAAGCTGTGCCACCATCGGCACCTCTGGGTTGTAAAAGCTGTTGCGGCTGGCCCCCGGCCATTGTGCGATGAAGGCCACAACCATGAAGGCAACCAACAGGGCAAAAGCCCAAGGCTCCGAGCGGTCGCGCGCCAGATGTCCGCGCATGACGGCACGGGGATTGCGCCAGGCGCGGGTTATATCCGTCGTGACCGACATTCAGCCCTTGGGGCTTTCATGCCGGTGCAGCCAATCCTCCATCCGGGCGCGGATATCTTCGGCCAGTGCCGCATCCTCGATCTCGGCAATTGCTTCAGCGAGGAAGGCAAGCACAAGCAGGCTTTCCGCATCGCGAATCGTCACGCCGCGTGATAGCAGATAGAACAGCGCGCCCTCATCAATCGCGCCGGAGGTGGAACCGTGGCTGCACACCACGTCATCGGCGTAAATCTCCAGCTCAGGCTTGGCGAGGAACTGGCTGTCTTCATCCAGCAACAGCGATTGACTGATCTGATAGCCATCGGTTTTCTGTGCACCGGGTTTCACCAGAATCTTGCCTTGAAACACACCCACAGCGCCGTTCTTCAGGACTTTCTTGAACACCTGACGGCTTTCGCAACGCTCTGCATCATGGGTGATGAACACGGTATCATCGTGGTGGAAATCGCCGTCTCCGACCGCCGCCCCTGCGACATGCGCAACCGCATCATCGCCGGTAAACTCGATCACTGCCTCATTCCGCGTCAAAATCCCGTTCATTGACAGGGTGAAGCTCTTGAACAGCGCATCTTCCGCCAGTCGCGCGAAAATATGGGTGATGAGTTGCTTGCCGTGAGAGCGGCCCTGCGGGCGGATATGATGCAGCTTTCCGCCCTTTGCGACATCGACTTCCATCACGATATTGCTGCGCGCACCGGCAATCCCGGTTTCCAGCAGCGTCAGATCCGCGCCTTCCTCCACCTTGATGCAATGATGCAGCATCGCATCCGAGCTATTTGATTTCTGACGATAAGAAATGTGAAGCGGCTTTGATACCCGCCCCGTCACGCGGATCAAAAGCCCGTCCTTGGCGGCGGCCGTATTCAGCGCCGCAAACGGGCGTGGCACCGCGGATTGACCTGCCTGCTCCAGCACACCGTAAACTGCGCCAGCCCAATGAATATCTTGCGCATCCGCCTGCGCAAGGCGCGTAATCTCCACCCCGGACAACGCAGCTGCATCCGAGGCTTCGGCATCGAAAACCCCATCAACAAAGACCAGCCGAAGCTTGTCCTTGCCGGTAAAGATCGGCGCCTCAACCCGCAGCGCAGTTGACGCGAGCGGGGTATCCGAGTTCAACAGTTTCGGATCGGTGTAACGCCAGTATTCATCGCGCCGACCGGGCAAACCCATCTTGTTAAGTCGCAAAAGTGCGGCCTGACGCGCCGCGCCAGAAAAACCGCCCTTGGGCAGATCAAACCCTGCGAGGCGCGCATCAAGTGCGTCGCTCCTTACCTGAACCTGTGCCATTACGCCACCTCGGCCAGAATATCCGCATAGCCGTTCTGCTCCACCTCCAGCGCCAGTTCCGGCCCGCCGGATTTGACGATGCGCCCATCGGCCATGATATGCACGAAATCAGGTTTGATATGGTCCAGAAGCCGTTGATAATGTGTGATAACCAGAAATGATCGTCCGGCAGCGCGCAGCGCGTTAACGCCTTCGGCAACCAATTTCATCGCATCGACATCAAGACCGGAGTCGGTCTCGTCCAGAATGCACATTTTCGGTTCCAGCATCGCCATTTGCAGGATCTCGTTGCGCTTCTTCTCACCGCCCGAAAAACCGACATTGACCGGACGCTTCATCATTTCAGCATCAATATTCAACGCCTTGGCCTTTTCCCGAATGAGTTTCAGAAACTCCCCGGCTGACAGTTCGTCCTCGCCGCGCGCCTTGCGCTGCGCATTCACGGCGGTCCGCAGAAAGGTCATGTTGCCCACGCCCGGAATCTCTACAGGATATTGAAACGCAAGGAAAAGCCCAGCTGCCGCGCGCGCTTCAGGTTCCATCTCCAGCAGATCGACCCCTTCAAGTTCCGCCGAACCGTCAGTGACTTCATAACCACCCTTGCCCGCAAGAACATAGGACAGGGTGGATTTCCCCGACCCGTTCGGCCCCATGATCGCATGGACCGAACCTGCCTCCACCGTCAGGTCAACGCCTTTCAGGATGGCTTTATCCTCTTCCTCAAGTTTGACGTGCAGATTCTTGATTTTCAACATTTTATTCCTCAATCTCAACTCAATGTCCTTTCGCGGAACGGGTAAAGTGGGCTTTACCCGACCGACCCTTCCAGCGAAATCGCGACCAGCGCCTGCGCTTCCATCGCAAATTCCATCGGCAGGGCTTGCAGCACTTCCTTGCAGAACCCGTTGACCACCAGCGCGACCGCCTCCTCCTCATCCATCCCGCGTGAGCGGCAATAGAAAAGCTGATCGTCGTCAACCTTGGAGGTCGTCGCCTCATGCTCCACGCGCGAGGAGTTGTTCTTCACTTCGATATACGGCACCGTATGCGCGCCACAGCCAGACCCGATCAGCAAACTGTCGCATTGGGTATAATTGCGCGATTCCTTGGCCTTGGGGTGCATACTTACCAAACCCCGGTAAGTATTCTGCGCCCGTCCCGCCGAAATCCCCTTGGACACGATCCGCGATTTTGTGCGCTTGCCCAGATGAATCATCTTGGTCCCGGTATCGGCCTGCTGCGCGTTGTTGGCGATGGCGATGGAATAG
>NZ_JAKDLJ010000387.1 GCF_030452865.1 Pseudorhodobacter sp. | reverse complement strand
TGCAAAAACGCGAAAACGTGGCCTATCTGTTCATCACCCATGATCTTGCGACAGTCTGACGCGGATTCATCGCGACATCGGCCATCTGATAGATCATCTGCACCTCCCGCAGGTCATCGCGCCCGCGTTTTTCAAACTCCGCTGGCAGGATGCGGCCGTTGAAGGAGATGGTGCCGGAGGTCGGCGGCAATAGTCCGGTGATAACCCGTGCCAGCGTTGATTTGCCGGAGCCGGACTCGCCAACCACAGCAAGGGTTTGCGCCTCGGCGAGCTCCACATTCACGTCTTTCAGAACATCGAAGGTGGTGCCGCGATAGCGGGCGGTGATGCTATTGACCGACAGCACCGACACGCCACCGGTCTTTTCCTTGTGATTGATGGAGCGGACCGAAACCAGCGCCTTGGTATATTCCTCGGTCGGGGAATTGATGATGTGGTCGGTATTGCCATATTCCACCATGCCGCCACCTTGCAGCACCAGAATATGATCGGCGACCTGTGCCACCACCGCCAGATCATGCGTGATATAGAGTGCGGCAACCCCGGTATCGACGATCGCCTCCTTGATTGCGGCCAGCACTTCGATTTGTGTCGTCACGTCCAAAGCGGTAGTCGGTTCGTCAAAAACCACAAGATCGGGTTTCGGACAAAGCGCCATCGCCGTCATCACCCGTTGCAACTGCCCGCCGGAGACCTGATGCGGATAGCGGTTGCCGATGGTTTCAGGCTTCGGCAGGCCAAGGCGGCGAAACAGGCTGATCGCGCGCTCCTGTGCTTCCGATTTACTCATCAAGCCATGGTGCAAGGTCGCTTCGATCACCTGTTCCATCAGCTTTTTCGCCGGGTTGAAGGCAGCGGCGGCGGATTGGGCGACATAGGTGACTTCCCGGCCGCGCAGCGCACGCAATCCGTTCGGGCGTTCTTGTAAAACATCACGTCCGTTGACAAAAACCTTGCCCCCCGTGATGCGCACGCCGCCCCGGCCGTAAGCCATTGACGACAGGCCAATGGTGGATTTGCCGGCACCGGATTCCCCGATCAGGCCAAGCACCTTGCCCTTTTCAAGCTCGAAACTGACATGCTCGACAATGGTGATATCGCGCGGAGGCTCCCCCGGTGGGTAGGCGGTGGCTTCGATTTTCAGATCCTTGACCTGCAAAAGACAATCGCTCATCCCCGGCCTCCTTTCAGGCTGGTCGTGCGGTTCAGCACCCAATCGGCGACCAGATTGACCGAGATTGCCAATGAAGCGATAGCGAAAGCCGGGATCAGGGCGGCGGTGATGCCGTAGACGATCCCCTCCTTGTTTTCCTTCACGATGCCGCCCCAGTCGGCCAGCGGCGGCTGTACGCCAAGGCCAAGGAAGGACAGGGTTGAGATGAATAGAACCGCAAAGATGAAGCGCAGACCCATTTCCGCGATCAGCGGCGAGAGCGCGTTCGGCAGGATTTCACGAAAGATGATCCACAACTGCTTCTCACCACGAAGGCGCGCCGCCTCCACATAATCCATCACTGTGATATCGACGGCAACAGCGCGGGACAGGCGAAAAACCCGCGTGCTGTCCAAAAACCCCATGACAAGGATAAGGACGGGTAGAGTCACCGGCAGCACAGACAGCACCACGAGCGCCGAGATCAGCGACGGGATCGACATGATCAGATCAACCATCCGGCTGAGAAACTGGTCCACCCAGCCGCCGCGCACAGCCGCCAGAAAGCCCAATGCAGCGCCCATCGAAAATGACAGGATGGTTGAGGCCGTGGCCACAAATATTGTAACCTGCCCGCCATAGATCATGCGCGACAGGAGATCGCGCCCGATGGTATCAGTGCCAAGCCAATGCGCCCAGGACGCCGGCTCCCAGCTATCGCCAACGATTTCGGCCATGCCATAAGGCGCGATGAGATCGGCAAAGATCGCTGCGAAGAAATACAGCCCGGTGAAGAACAACCCGATCAGGGCCGCGAGTGGAATACGCATAGCCCCCCCTATTTCGGATGCCGCAAACGCGGGTTTGCAAGGATGGAAACGACATCGGCGACCAGGTTCAACCCGATATAGACCGCCGCGAAGACAAGCCCGCAAGCCTGCACCACCGGCACATCACGCTTGGACACATGGTCGACCAGATATTGCCCCATGCCGGGATAGACAAAGACCACCTCGACCACGACCACGCCGACCACCAGATAGGCGAGGTTGAGCATGACGACATTGACCACCGGCGCAATCGCGTTCGGAAAGGCGTGCCGCGCGATGATGGTGAACTTGCGCAAACCTTTCAGTTCCGCGGTCTCGACGTAAGCCGATTGCATCACATTCAGGATCGCCGCCCGCGTCATCCGCATCATGTGACCGAGAACGACCAGAACCAGCACGATCACCGGCAGCGCGATAGCGTTGAGTTTTTCAAAAAAGGACATGCTGTCGTAAACGGTTGCCAGCGATGGAAAGACGCGGAATTTCACCGACAGAATGAAAATCGCAATGTACCCCAGCAGGAATTCCGGCACTGATACCGTGGCAAGGGTGATCGAGGAGATAACGCGGTCCGGCCAACGCCCTTGGTAGCGCACCGCAATCAGGCCCAGCGTGATCGCCAAAGGCACAGCGATCACCGCAGCGGTCGCCGCCAGAAACAGAGTATTGCCCAAGCGCTTGCCCATCGCAGATGCAATATCCTGCCCGTTGCTGAGCGCGGTGCCAAGATCTCCGTGCATCGCTTTGAAAAGCCATTCGAAATATCGTGTCAGCGCCGGGTCGTTCAGGCCAAGCTGTTCACGCAGGTTGGCCAATGACTCCGCCGTTGCCGATTGGCCGAGGATGGATTGCGCCACATCTCCCGGCAAAATCTGTGTGCCGACAAAAATCAAAACGGAGGCCGCAATAAGCAAAAGTATGCCCAGCGCTAAACGCTGGGCAATGAGGGTTAAAACCGGATGCACCGTCAGGCCATCCAGCACTTGATAGCAGCTTGGTCGTTCATCATGTCGCCATTCGGGTTTGAAACCCAACCCGCGATCTTGTCGCTGTAGGAGTCAAGGAAGTCGTTGAACATCGGGAGGAGCAAGCCGCCCTCATCACGCACAATATCCGCCATTTCGCGGTACATCGCCTTGCGCTTGTCTTGATCCAGCTCTGCGCGCGCCTGCATCAGCAGATCGTCAAAATGCGCATTCTTGAACTTGGTATCGTTCCATTCCGCAGTGGAGATATAGGCAGTTGCATACATCTGATCCTGCGTCGGACGCCCGCCCCAATAGGAGGCGCAGAAGGGTTGCTTGTT
>NZ_JAKDLJ010000386.1 GCF_030452865.1 Pseudorhodobacter sp. | reverse complement strand
CCGGTCCGGACAGCACTATGTGGTCTTTATTGCCGCGCCAGACCGGATGATCGTCGTTGACTTCCTGCATGTCAGGATGGACCTGCCCGCTCGGCTTGCCGCCTTGGGCGAAGGCGACAGCGGCGAATAGCCAACTCTCAATTTCAAAACGCACGTTAGAGGGCACAGAAGGCGGACATCGCCGCCCGAGCCTTCTCAGAGACCAAGGGGGCCCGCCGCACGCGGGCCTCTCATCCAGCACCAACCTGTCCCGCGCATCTGCGCGGGGCACCAAAGGCTCCATCCCCAGCAATGCCTCGGTCAACTAAGAGCATGTCTGCAAGGCTGGCGGGGTGAGCATCAGCGGGACAATTCGGCTCCTTGTGTCAAAGTACCATCCCCCGCTTGCCAGTCCCTTCCTTGGCCCAAATCCAGTCTTCGAGATCAAGCCACAAGGGCTCGGACTACGGGGCGAGCCCGTGCCGCCGGCCGGATTCGGGGCAAGCCCGAACGCACCCGGTGATGTCAGACCGTCTTTGGGCCTGCGGGTTCCTGTCAGCGCGGGGGATGGTCCCTCGCCTCCCAGCAGGACCCAAAACAAATGTCCCGCAAAGATGCTCACGCCTTCGCCGCCAGCCTCGCAGCCACGCTTATGGTCTCCATCGTGGTCTTTCAGGCAGGGGATGGAACCTATGGTGCCGTCCCCGCCGATGAAATCGACGGCGACGAGGTTCAGGTGCTGGCTGAGATCGATCCGTGGGCGTAATGCCCACGGTCGTTAAGAAGGCCCGGGCACGGCGCGAACGCGCCTCCGGGCCTTTCGCCGGCAAAAGTGCCGCCTCGGCAGTCCAACAGAACGCCGCCGCTCGTTCGCGGACGCCTCGACTTGCCCGATTGTCCATTCAGATCGGACGGACAGCGGACAATCGGGGGACAGCGGCGAAAGCCGCGCACCGTTTCGTTTCACGGCGATATATCGCCTCTCGACGTCAACCAGACTCCGATCAGGGTCACCCCAAGCCCAGCAAACATGACCATCGTGAGCGGTTCACCAAACAGCGCCCAAGCCCAGATCATCGTCACCGGCGGGCTGAGATAGATGGCTGCGCTGACCTTGGCGACAGGGAACAGCCGAAGGCTGGTGTAGTAGACCGCGTAGGTCATGAAGGTTGCGATCAGTACCAACCATGCCATGCCGATCGCAAAGCTCGCAGTCATCGGCGGGGCAAGTCCATCGCCCGCCGCCAAGGCGCTTGCTCCGAACAGGGCGGCACCTGACAGGGTCTGGATGCAAAGCGCCTGATACCACGGCATGCGCAACTCTTCGCGCCCCTTGTGCAGCACCGAAGCCAGCGCAAAGATCAGCATCGATGCAACGGTCAGGCCGTAAGCCCAAAGCGGTGCTGACCCGAAGGTCAGGCTGTGGAACGAAACGATCACCACCCCGGACACTGCGATGGCGGTTCCGCCCCATTGCCGACCCGACAACCGTTCTCCCAGCACGGGCTGCGACAAGGCGGCGATGGCAAGAGGCAATAGATCCGAGATCAGCGCAACCAAACCTGTCGGAACGCGCTGCTCGATGGCGAGCGCAAAACCGCCGAGGTAGAGAAAGACCGACAGCACGCCGAAGGCCATCTGGAACCCGATTGCCCGCAGGCCGAGCCTGGGACCTAAGAACAGCGCAAAGGGAAGCAGGATCAAGCCCGAAAGAAGTGTGCGCCAGAACAGCAGCAGAAAAACACTCGCCTCTGCATTCGCAAAGCGGATGCCTACGAAGCCGGAACTCCATCCGATCACGAGCAAGACCGCCATCACAGGCCAGAGGAGGGGATGCGTGGTCGAGGAAGGCGTGTTCAGGGCGGTCATTCCGGTTCTTTCGGTTCGATTACTCGGCCGCAATACGCGGGATGACAGGATTGTTGGCATGACAAATTTCGATGAACTAATGAAAATGATCCCAGTGATGTAATGATTGTTTGCCGGAATTGTTGGTTTCTGGCACTCTGATTGCAGAAACATTGAGAGGCTGCATGTCAGACCTGTCCACCCGCCGCCTTGACATCGACGCCTTGCGCGCTTTGCGCGCCATCCAGCAGCACGGGGGCGTCACGCGCGCGGCGGAGGCGCTTGGGCTGACCCAGTCCGCCGTCAGCCACAAGGTGAAGCGGCTGGAAACCAGCCTTGATTGTGACCTTCTGAACCGTCGCGCGGGCGCGCCGATGTTCACCAGCGCCGGGCAGGACCTTCTGGACTACGCCGCCCGCATTCTTGGCCTGCATGACGAAGCGCTCCTCAGCCTGACCAAGACCGACCTCGCCGGGCGTATTCAACTGGGCCTGACCGAGGACACCACCTGCACGGATCTGTCGCGCATCCTTGGGCGCTTCCACCGTCTACATCCGCAGGTCGCGGTGCGGACCAAGGTCAGGATGAGCGTCGTCCTGCGCAGCATGTTGGACCGGGGCGAGCTGGACGCCGCCATCGTCCAGATCTTCGCGCATGAAGTGCGACCAACCGATGTGGTCTTGTTCCGCGAAGGGCTGCACTGGGTGAAGCTTGCGGGATCGCCCCTTCCGGCTGATGGTCCGATACCGTTCCTTTCCTTCGATGACGACTGCTTCTACCGCCATTGGGCGTTGGACATCGGGCAGGACGACGGCGCGCTTCTTGAAACCGTGTTCGAATGTTCCAGCGCCGCTGGCATCGTGGCGGGTGTCCTTGCTGGGCTCGGCGTGGCGTTGCTGAGTGACCGCCACATCCGGCCAGAAATGGAAATCATCCGCGCGCATTTGCCACCGCCGCCCGACCTTGCCTATGTCGTGCGCCGCGCCCGCAAGGCCCGAAACCCCGCACTCGACAGTCTGATTGCCGAGGTGGAAGCGGAGGTGAGCCGATATGGCGGGCTATCGCTCGTGGTGTAGCGCGGTCAGAACCGCTCCTTCACGAACGGTCTGACTGGACCAATCGGCGTTGCGCCCATGGCCCGGCAACAGGACGACCAAGCCGCTCACACGGGCTTAGCCGATCGCTAGATCGTCTGCGGATTTGCCAGAAGTCAGCGCTGCGACAAACCACTGTGGTTTCCGGCCACGGCCCGACCAGGTGAGAGCCGCGTTTTCAGGATGTCGGTATTTCGCCACGGCTGGCGCACGGGTTGTTTTCACTTCAACGCCGATCAGGTCGGCAAGGGAGTAGCCCATTTCCTTGGCGATTGCCTCCAGCTTGGCGCGGGCTTCGGCCTTGTGTCGGTCCTCAAAGGTGGAAATGGCCTTGGTGAGGTCCTTCTGCAGTTGCCGCAGTTCCTTGAGC
>NZ_JAKDLJ010000385.1 GCF_030452865.1 Pseudorhodobacter sp. | reverse complement strand
GCCTTGTCCAATAGTGGCTTACCGGTAGAAGCGAAGCTGGCGTTGGCCCCGCGAGTGCTGCCGGTGGAGAAAATTGTCGACCTGATGCATGAGGCCGAAGATTGCGGCCCGCTGACGCTGACCAATCCACCGGCCAACGGGTGGGCGCTGGACGACAGCATCGTGATCACAGGGCAATTGGCTGAACAGGGCGCGAGGCAACGGTTGCTCGAATCGGTGAAAGACGTGGCGGGCGACCGGGAAGTTCTGGTTGACGCGGAAATCCTCAACGCGAACCTGTGCAAGATCGAACAAGCCCTGCCCCGCGCCGCATCTTTGGGCTTTGCGGTGAATTTCGGTTTTGGCGACCGGGCGGACCCCAACCCGGCAGGGCGCTATTTCGTCGGTGAGAATCCGGTGATCGACGTGGTGATCCCCGCAGATGTGACCGATGGGTATCTGTGGGTTTTCATCGTCGATGTTACAGGGTCGGTGTTTCACCTGTTGCCCAACCTCAATCGCCCGGACAATTCCGTTGCGGACCTGCGCAAAGGTAAAACCGGCGCGGTTCCGGTCCGCGTGGCCTATGGCATGGGCGAGGCGAAGGGCAACTCGAAAATGGCCTTCGTCGTTGACGATTCCGTGCTTGGCAAAAGCAAGATTGTCGTGTTGCACGCCGCCGCCCCGGTGTTCGAGAGTTTGCGACCGATATCGGAATCGACCTCAAGCTTCGCAGGCGCCCTTACGCGCGAGGAAACCGGTGCCGATCTTGTCGACACGTTTTCAATCGACAGCCGGGTGCTGACGACCGAGGCGAAATAGCGCCGTCATTTAGCCAAAGCGCAAAACGCTTCGGTGCAGCAAGATCATCTGCATTGTGGAGAGTCATCCCGGCGATGCGCCCTTGGCAAAGACAACGGATCAAGTGGGCCCGCGCTAGTTTCAGTTGGTCACCAAACGGCGACAAGACAATTCAACCAGTCGCGGTGAAGAGGTCAAACCACATCAACGACAATGATGGAAATATTATCCGCCCCACCTGCGTCCAGCGCAAAATTCGTCAACCTGTCCGCAACGGTTTCAATCGGCGTGCCGTTCAGCATCGACGCAAGGGTGTTGAATGTCGCATATTTCGTCAACCCATCGGAGCACAGCAAAAACCTGTCACCAGAGGCAACATCCCCCCGGATCTTGTCCAGTTCCAGCGTTTCACCGACACCCACCGCACGGGTGATCGCGTTGGATTGCGGATGCTGCTCCGCCTGATCCCAGGTCAATTCACCCGACAGCACCAGCTCGGCGACCAAGGAATGATCGGTGGTCAACATCTCCAGCTTGCCAGCACGGAACCGGTATAACCGGCTGTCCCCGGCCCAAAGCGCCACAAAATGTTCGTCTGTCAGGATCAGGGCCACAACGGTTGCGCCGACGGTGCCGTGAAAACGTTCCTCCGCTGCGGCGCTTATCGTGGCATGCGCCTGCATGATGGTTTGGCGCAACCCGCGCATCAACTCCCCCGGTGGCAGGTCCGGCTCAATCATCGCAATGGTGTCAACGATGGTCTGGCTTGCGAAATCACCCGCCGCATGGCCACCCATTCCATCCGCCACGACCCAGATCTTCTGGTCAGGAAGCGACAGAATACTATCCTCGTTCACCTTGCGGACGCGGCCGATATGGCTCGCCGCGCTGTAGCGGATTGTCATTCCATTTCCTCGTTCTTCCAGATTTGGGCATCCATATCGAAAAGCCCGGTCATCTGCCCGCCCGCGGGCAAGCCTTCGCAAACCATCATCCGCATTCCATCCTCGCCCAGCGCCGACCAGATTGACGGGCGGCGGAAAGCATCCGCCGTCAACCCTGCTGCGAGTTCCGGCACCAGATTTCCGGGGGACGCACCGGTGACAACCATCCCGCCCGGTGCATGCCGGATCGAAAGGTTGTTTGGCCGGGCGGGGGCTTGAACCCCATCCAGACGCACCCGCAGATCATCGCGCGTCATACCGTCTTCGAGGGCGGCAAGTGCGATTTCGTCCAACGCCTCAAAGACCGGAACTGAAAGGAAATGATCCAATAGCGCCGCATTGCCGTCCGGCATCGGCGCGGCAAGTGTCAGCGGAAACTGCCGCCCCACACGGTCCACCGATGACATCATAACCCCCATCACCGGGGCGGCACCGACCAGACCCGCGCTCAGATTGAACCGCCAGATCGGCGCGGAGAAATAGCAATCCTGCCAACGCTCCGCCAAAGCCGCTTTCGCTGCAAGTATCCCTTCTTGCAACCAGCGGTCCCATGGGTCGATAAACCCGGCTGGGAGTTCCATCCTCAGGAAGTCCCCAAGGGCGGGCAGTTTGCCAAAGACCCCAAAGCGCACCCCCATCAGAATGACTTCGGACAACTGAATTTGCCAAGCGCAGGCAGGGCAAATGCGTTGATGGAGGAGCCGGACTGCATCTGAAAAATCGCGATGCGACCGCCGATGTTGAAAATCACCCGCTGCTTGTCAGAGACATTCGTGCGTCTGATCTCGGCGGCGTCCAGCAGCCGGAACCAACCCCAGGGGCCATCACGCCGCAACTTGCTTTCGGTGCTTTGGCTCGGCGGATCAAAGGTCACACTGCCGAACCCCGCCGGGCCGGGCCATTGCACGGCAGCAGGTGCTGGCTGCCCCTCCCCTTGCGCAAACTGCACGGTCGTCCCGTCAATTTCCAGTTTCACCGAAGATGCCTTCGGGTCCAATGCCTCTGGTGTGATCTGAAAGCTGACAGCAGGTGTCGCCCCGGTCGGAAAGAACGCCGCGCGGATCGCCGCCGCATTTTCGAACTGAACCAGCACATCCGGCGAGATGCCCAGATCGGCGTCATTTACCCGTTTCCAGACCCATGGCCGGGTCGTCGTATCAACAAATTTCGACAGATTCTCGTTGAAAAACGTGTCGAGCAACCCGTCCGGTGCGAACATCTTGGCAAAATCCTGCATCCCGACCTCGTTTGAGGCGCGTCGGTTGAACGGGTAGCGGTTTGTCACGGCCTGATCGCAGAACGGCAGGACAGAGCTCTGCCATTTCGCATTGATCGCAGAGCGGTTCCCATCCGCCGTGATCCCGGATGAGCCGGTGATGATCTGCGTCGTCCAGCGCTGCATCGGGCCGGGCAGACGTTCCGTTGCTTGCGTCAGTTGGAAAATCGCGCTGTTTTCGGGATCGGTTGGCGCACTCGCCACACCCGAGAAGGAAAGTTTGCTCATCTCGCGGTAGACTTCATCCAGCAGCCGGATCAGGTCATCAAGCTGCGATGGCTGATTGTTGGTATGCGCCAC